>CAZIXL010000018.1:0-14461 GCA_964542885.1 uncultured bacterium | reverse complement strand
CTGCTGCCGCGCCGGCTCGTGGGCTCGCTCGGCGCGCGGGTGACGTGCCCGGTCTGCGCCCTCGAGTTCGACGTCGATCCCGAGGGCGCGGCGGCCGGGCCGCCGCCCCACGAGCCGGTGCGCGTGTTCGAGCCCGGCTCGGACTCGAGCGCCGACGAGCGCGCGATCGCGGGCGAAGTGCTCGACGAACTGGCCGCGCGCGCGGGCGGCACCCTCGAGGCGGCCGCGCGTGAGGGGCGGTTGTTCCGCGACCACGGGCCGGCATTGCTCGAGGCGTTCGACGCGTACCGCGCCCGCGCGGGCGAGGCGGCCGGCGCGCAGGCGTTCCGCGAGGAACTGATGCGCCGCTGGCACGTGGACCTTTTCCCGCTCGCCGAGGCGCGGGGCTGAGAACGGCTTCCGCCGACCTGGCCGGGCGAGGCGCCCGGCGGCGAGGAGACCTGAGATTTCGCTGGGGCGCTCGCTCCGGCCGGGGCTAAGGTCGTCACGTTCCACCCCGGTGCCGAGGACTTCCATCACGGGGGATTTCCCATGCGCCGCATCCCCGCCGTCCCGACTCTCGCCGCCCTCGCGCTGGCGCTGGCGCTCGGCCCGCGACCCGCGGCGGCCTGCTCCTGCACGAACACGCTCTCGCTGCAGGAGGAGTTCGACATCTCGTCGGTCGTGTTCTCGGGTCGCGTGACCTCGATCACGACCGACCCGTTCGGGACGCTGGTCGTCACCTTCGCACCGCTCCAGCGCTGGAGGGGTCCGCTCGACGCGGCGCCGTGGGTCGTGACCGGCCTGGACTCGGCGGCCTGTGGCTTCCCGTTCGTGGTCGGCGAGGAGTACCTGGTGTTCGCCCGCGGCGGCTTCTACGGCGTGGCGTCGGACGCCGACTTCGCGGGCCTGTGCTCGCGCACCTCGCCGCTCGCCGGGAATCCGTACGTCGCCCAGTTGCCGCCGCCGCTCCTGCCGACGCCGGCGTCGGCAGGGAGCTGGGGCGCGCTGAAGCTCGTCCACCGCTGACGCCTCGCCCTCCGCGGCACGGGAGGCGTCAGCCGGTCGCACCGCCCGGGTCGTAGGTCGCGAGCCGCCGCCCGAACGCGATCGACAGCGCGCCCGCGCCGGCGATGAGCGCCGCGGCGATGAGCAGCGTCGGGCCGGTGCCCAGCAGCGGCGTGGACGCGGCCGCGACCCACAGCGAAAGCTGGAACACCCCGCGCATGGCGAAGTCGCGCAGGCTGAACACGCGGCCGCGCTGGTGCAGGTCGGTGCCCTCCTGCAGCAGCGTCTCGGTCAGCACGAAGGCGGGCGCCACGCACAGCCCGATCAGGAACGCGGCGCCGGCGAAGACCGCGAAGCGCGAGGTGACCGCGAACGCCACGAGGAACCCGCCGCCGCCGAGCAGGCCCACGCCCAGCAGCAGGCCGCGCGGCGCGTGGCGGCCGTGCGCGTTGACCCACCAGGTGCCGATCCCCGCGCCGACGGCGAGCGCGGCCATGAGCAGCGAGAGGCGCTCGGCGCCGGGGATGCTCGCCGCGCGCTGGATGTGCTGGTTGCCCGCCACGTGCAGGAATCCGCCGCCGGTCCACACGGCGCCGAGCGCGATGAGCGCGAGGCCGACCGCGGGGCTCTTCCGCACGACGCGCAGGCCCTCGAGGATCTCGTGCAGGTAGCCCGAGGGCGCGGTCTCCTCGACGTGCCGGCGCGGGCGCTCGCGGTAGCGGATGGCGGCGAGCGAGCCCACCGAGACGAGGTAGGTCACCGCGTTCACCCACATCGCCATCGTCCAGCCGTAGTGGTCCACGAGCCAGCCGCCGAGGAGCGCGCCGATCGCGGTCGAGACGATGCCCGCCACCGAGAGCAGCGTGTTCGCCGCCAGCAGCTGCGGGGCCGGCACGATCTCGGGCGTCATCGCGCTCTTGGCGGGCAGGAAGAACACGTTGCAGGTGAAGAGCAGGAACACGTTCACGAACACGACGCTCACCGAGTGCGTGGCGGCGTAGGCGAGCGGGATCGTCACCACCAGCAGGGAGCGCAGCGTGTCGGACACGATCAACGTGCGGCGCAGGTTCCAGCGGTCCACCCACGGGCCCGCGAACGGGGCGAAGAGCAGGACCGGGAGCAGCATCACGGTGCCGAAGACGCCGAGCAGCACGCTCGACTGCGTGGGGTCGGCGAACGCGCGCGTGTGCTCGATCAGCAGGCCCTGGAGCGCGAAGTAGTTCAGGCGCTCGCCGAGGATCGAGATGAGCTGGCCCCACCACAGCGCCGAGAAGTCGCGCTGGGCCATCAGTGGCCGTTGCCCGGCCTCCTCGTGCATGGCCTCAGGCGGCGGAGTGGCCGGTGAGCGCGGCGCGGTGCTGTCCGACGGCCTGGCGGTAGACCGCCTCGATGCGGTCCACCACGCGCGGCCACGCGAAGTCGAGCGCGCGGCGGCGGCCGGCCTCGGTGAGGCGGCCCCGGCGCTCGGGATCGGCCACGAGCTGGGCCACCGTGCGGGCCAGCGCCCGCACGTCGCCGGGCGGGAAGCAGGCGGCGTCGCGGTTCGGCGTCACGACGCAGCGGTAACCCGGGATGTCCGAGCAGGCCACGGCGCGCCCGGCCGCCATCGCCTCGGCCAGGACGATGCCGAAGCTCTCGTTGCCGGTCGCAGGCGAGACGAAGATGTCGCCGGTCGTGTACCAGCGCGGCAGGTCGGCGCTCGGCACGTGCCCCAGGAAGTGCACGTGCCGGCGGGCCGACGACGACACCAGCGCCTCGACCTGCGGGCGCAGGTACGAATCGCCCACGACCAGCAGCCGGGCACGGCCGTCGGTGCGCTCGAGGATCTCGGGCATCGCGGCGATGAGGTCGTTGACGCCCTTGCGCGGGTCGAGCCGGCCGACGAAGAGGATGTTCACGTACGCCGGGTCGCGCCACTCGGGGAACGGCGGGGCGAGCGGGTGGAAGCGCTCCACGTCGACGCCGTTCGGGATCACCTCGTAGGGTCCGTGGTAGTAGAGCTCGGCGGTCTCGCGCGCGGTCTCGGAGACCGCGATGCGGCCGCTCAGGCGATCCATCGCGGCCGAGAGCACGGGCTGGAAGAAGTCCTGGAGCGCGGTGCGCCCGCCGGTCGAGTGGAACGTGCCCACCATGGGACGGTCGCAGACCTGGATCGAGAACACCGGCAGCGTCGGCGCGGTGGGGCAGTGCACGTGCACGAGGTCGAGGTCGAGTTCGCGGATGGCCCGCTTGAGCTGGCCCTTGAGGCTCCAGCCGATCGTGAAGTCGACGAACGCGCGGTTGAACGGGATGAGGATGTTGTAGCCGATGCGCCGGACGCCGTTCGTCTCGCCCGTCTCGCCCTTGCGGAAGCGGCTCGTGAGGATCGTCACCTCGTGGCCGCGCCGCCGCAGTTCCACGGCGAGCGCGTGCACGTGCTCGGTGACGCCGCCGTACCGCGGGTAGTACGACTGCGAGACGATCCCGATCTTCACGCCTCGATGCCCCGCGCGTCCCCGGTGGGCTCGGCGGCCGGGCTCGGCGCCGGCTCCCACATGGGGCGGAAGATGCACCACTGGTCGAGGTGCTCGCGAATGTGCCGCTCGATCGTGGAGGCGACCGCCTGGTTGAGCGTGGCCGTGTTCGGGAACGTGGCCGGGTCCAGGGCCTTCTCCATCACGATCCGGAACCGCCCGCGCGAGACGCGCTCGCAGTAGCCGCAGATCACCTGCGCGCCGGTGCGCTGGGCGAGGACGCCCGGGCCGGCGGGGAAGCTGTAGGGGCGGCCGAAGAACTCGACGTCGACGCCGTGCTGGTAGATGTCGCCGTCCACGACCAGCGCGACCGGGTCGTTGTGCTCGAGCGCGCGCAGGAGCTTGCGGAAGCCGTCCTCGGGGGACACGGTGACGATGCTCAGCTCGGACTTGGTCTCGCGCACCGCGCCCGACAGCCAGCGGCCCATCTGCACGCCGGCGACGGCGTGGAGCGTGTAGCCCCACTGGGCGACCATGACCGCGGCGAGCTCCCAGTTGCCGATGTGCGATGAGGCCAGGATCACGCCCCGGCCGCGGGCCATCGCGGCCTCGAGGTGTTCCTTCCCGACGACCTCCACCGAGGCGAGCAGTTCCTCGCGGCCGACGTGCGGCAGGCGGAAGAACTCGTACATCATGCGGTTGTAGCTGCGCATCATGCGGCGGGCGACGCGCATGCGCTCGCGGCGGGTCGCGCGGGGCATGGTGACGGCCAGGTTGGCCAGGGCCCCGTGGCGGCGGGAGGGGAAGAGCTGGAAATGCACCTCGGTCGCCAGGTCGGCGAGGAAGTACCCCAGCCAGGCCGGCATGCCCGAAATGAGCGCCGTCAGCCATCCGTAGACCAGTCTCGACATTCCGTGCCTCGGGTTCTTCCGGCGCCCGCGGGGCGGCCGATGGGTGGATCGGGGGATACTCGCCGGCACGGCCGGTCGGGCCGAACCGTAGGTGGACGTCGCGCGAAGTGTCAAGCCGTGACGCCGGCGTGCCGAAAGGCAGGGACGGAGGCCCGCCGGGGCCTCCGTCCACCGGCCGCGGTCCGCCAACGTTCGGCGTGGCAACGGCCGGCGCGCGGGCGATAGGATGCGTCACGAGGCAGGGACGCCGGGTACCGGGGCCCCCGCAGGGCGGCCCGCGAAGCGCGGGCGAGGTACCGGCAATGCCGCAGGACCGTGGAGGGAACGACATCATGTCGAGCCAGAAGCTCGTTCGTTGCGAGTTGCGCCGCAAGGACACGGGCACCAGCCAGATCCGCTACGTGCCGCTCGAGATCTTCGGGCTTTGGGAACACCTCATGAAGACGAAGCACGACTTCGAGGTGATGCAGCCGCGGGCGTCCCTGTGGCTCGACATGGAGGATTCCCCGGACGCCGCCTACTCGGCGAGCCAGTTCGAGCGCGTGACCGAGGTCACGGCCTTCGTCTACTCCGAGCGGGACGAGATGTTCACGCGGGCGCGGCGCTATTTCCCGAGCTCCGAGTCCGAGGACCTCAAGCGCATCTTCCTGTCCCACTACGCCTCCCCCGAGGGACGCATCCAGACCCAGGTGCACGAGCGCCAGGGCATCTGGATCCACCGCGAGGGCGTCGGCGTCGAGGTCTGACCGGCCCTTCCGGAGGGCCCTGGAACTCCCGGCGAGCGCGTCGGCCCCCCGTGGCCGGCGCGCTCGCGGCGTTTCGGGAGGGCCGGCCGCGGCACGCCCCGGGGCGCCGAGGAGCGCGGCCAGAAATCCCTGAAGGCACGCGAAGGCGCCGCCGATACCGCACGCGTGGATGGACAGGCGTCGGCGACCTCGTCGCGGCGCTCGCGTGGTGACCGGCACGAGGCCGGACCGCAGGTGGCGACCCCATCCGAAGGCGAAACTCGTTTCGGCTTCCTCGAGGTCCCCGTGGAGAAAGGGCGGCAAGGGGCTCCATGGGACTCGCCTCGCGACAGGGTGGGGTCACTACAAGGAGGACATGAACCGTGGTCGTCGTGAGCTATTCGGGCAAGGAGATCAACGCCAAGCTGGTGTACTACGGCGCCGGCCTGTGCGGTAAGACCACGAATCTCGAGGCCATCTACGAGGCCGTGCCCGATACGAGCCGGGGCAAGATGGTCAGCATGAAGACGCAGTCCGACCGGACTCTGTTCTTCGACCTGCTGCCGCTCGACCTGGGCGAGATCATGGGCTTCAAGACCCGCTTCCTCCTCTACACGGTCCCCGGCCAGGTCTTCTACAACGCGACGCGCAAGCTGGTGCTCAAGGGCGCCGACGCGATCGTCTTCGTGGTCGACTCCGAAGTCGGCAAGATGGAGGAGAACAAGGAGTCGCTCGGGAACCTGCGCGCCAACCTCGCCGAGTACAACATCAGCCTCGACTCGCTGCCGTGGGTGATGCAGTACAACAAGCGCGACCTCCCGAACATCTACTCGATCGACGAGCTGAACGCCGAGCTCAACCCGGGCGGCAAGGTGCCGTTCTTCGAGGCCGTCGCCAGCGAAGGCAAGGGCGTCTTCGAGACGTTCCGCGGCATCTCGCATCTGCTGATGGAGAAGGTCACGAAGGACCTGCGCCGCACGCCGGGTGGCCGCTCCGCGGCGCCCGAGCCGGCCGAGCCCGCCGTCCCGCGCGAGAGCGTGCGGGCCAGCGCCCCGCCGCCGGCCCCGTCGCAGGTGATCCACCACGAGGCGCAGTCGACGCCGGCCCCCGCGGCCGGCGAAGGCGGGCGCATCGACTACGGACGCGAGATCGAACTGCCCGGCATGCAGCCGGCGTCCGCTCGCCAGCACGACCCGGCTCCCGCTCCGGCCCCGCCGGCGCCCGCGACGTCGGGAGCGCCGTCACTGATGATGCAGGCTCCCGCGGCCCTGCGCGCCGCCGCCGCGGCGGTCGCGGCGGGCGGTTCGGCCGATCGTTCCCACGGCACGGCTTCGGCCGTCGCCGCGCCCCCGGCTTCGGCGCCGGTCGCGACGCCCGCGGCTCCCGCGGCTCCCGCGACGCCCGCGACGCCCGCGGTCACGCCGGCCCCGGCGGGACAGCAGGCCACCCGACTGGTCGTGCCGGTGACGATCGCGAAGGGTGGCACCTACGAGATCGTCATCAAGCTGCAGGTCGGCGACGGCGACTGACGAGTCGTTGACAACGAAGCTGCACGGAACCCGCGTGACCCCCAATCGTCCATTGACTTGGGGCACGCGGGTTTCTAGTTTCGTGCGCACGGAGGTCCACCCAATGATGCGTCGCGCAGCTTTCGTCGTCGCACTTCTCGCCTGCACCGCGGCCGGCTCGCACGCGGGCACGATCTTCGACCCTGCCGCGGCGGGCTTCTCGCCCCGCGTCCCGATCAGCGCGCTCGCGCGTCCCGCGGCCTGGTTCGACGCCTCGCGGCTGCACATGAGCAGCACGATCGCGGTCGGCTCGGGGTGGGGCACCACGAGCGCGCTCCAGAGCACGAGCTTCGCGTACCAGTTCCGCGCCCCGCTGGCGCTCAACGTCACGCTCGGCAACCAGCTCGGCACCGGCCTCTCGGGCCGCGGCGCCTCGTTCTTCCTCCAGGGGCTCGACCTGAGCTGGAAGCCGACGGGCAACTCGCTCGTCCGGTTCCAGTTCCAGGACCTCCGCTCGCCGCTGCAGTACGGCTACGGCTACGGCTTCGCGAACGACCCCTACGGCCACGGCCTCGTCGGGGGACCGTACTCCGGCTGGTGAGTCCCGCTTGAGGCCTTCGGCACTCCAGGCCGCGTTCGCCGCGCACGCCGGCCGCACCGGGTTCATTCCGTACGTCACCGCCGGCTACCCGTCGCTCGACGCCACGCTCGAAATGCTGCGCGCGTTCGAGCGCGAGGGCGCGCTCGCGGCCGAGGTGGGCATCCCGTTCTCGGACCCGATCGCGGACGGTCCCGACATCCAGCGCGCCGCCGAATGGGCGCAGCGCCAGGGCGTGACGACCGGCGACGTGCTCGACCTGCTGGCGCGCTTCCGCGCCGGGTCGACGCTGCCGATCGTCGTGATGACCTACGCGAACCCCGTCGTGCGCACGGGCGTCGAGGCGTTCGCGACGCGCGCGAGGGCGGCGGGCGTCGACGGCCTGATCGTCTCGGACCTGCCGCCCGACGAGGCGCCCGAGTGGTGGGCGTCGCTCGACGCCGCCGGGCTCGACACGATCACGCTGGTCGCCCCGACGACCGACGACGCCCGGCTGCCGCAGGTCCTCGCGCGCTGCCGCGGCTTCGTCTACTGCCTCGCGCGCACCGGCGTCACCGGCCGCGGCGGCGGGTGGTCCGGCTCGCTGCCCGAGCGCGTCGCGATGATCCGCGCGCGCACGAAGCTGCCGGTGGCGGTCGGCTTCGGGATCTCGAGCGGCGAGGACGCGCGTGCGCTGCGCGGCACGGCCGACGCCGTCGTCGTGGGCGCGGCGTTCATGCGGCGCGTGACCGAGGATCCCGGGCGCGGCGCGGTGGAGCGGGTCGGCGCACTGGCGCGCGAGCTCGCGGGCGCGCTGCGGGACTGAGGCGTATTCGGACCGCGGATCCGCGAGGCTCCCGGCGGGCGTGCCGGGAGCCCCATCCCGGTCATGCCATCAGCGCCTGATCCACCAGAGGAGGTCCAGCAGCACCATCACGATTCCGACGTCCACCGCACACCTCCGACCTCGAGGGCCCGCATACGGCCTGTCGCGGGGTCAACCGCCACGTGCGGCCGCCCGTGGGTTGGCGTCACGGACGGGGGAGGCGACGTCCCGGCCGCCTCAAGGAATTGTATCGGCGGTGTCCGGTGCGGGCTTGAGGGCAGAGGGAGCCGGGCGGGACCGGTGGGCGGGCCGGGTCAGCTGCTTGAGGACCACCACGGTCAGGTCGTCCAGGGGCTCGTCGGCCCAGGCGCGGACGGCGGCGAGCAGCTCCTCGAGGACGTCGGTCGCCCGCCGGTGCGCGTGGCGCGCGAGCACGTCGCCCACCCCTTCGACGCCGAACATGCGTCCCCCGCGGCTCGCCTCGGTCAGGCCGTCGGTGTAGACGACCACGAGGTCGCCCGCGTCCAGCTCGACGCCGCCGGTCGGGTAGGACGCTGCGTCGCTCACCCCGAGCAGCAGGCCGCTCTCGCGCAGCTCCTCGAGCCGCCCGTCGCGCGCGCGCCGCACGAGCGGGGGCGTGAGTCCCGCATTGGCGAAGCGCACCGTCGCGCGGCTCACGTCGATGCGCGCGCACAGCAGCCCCATGAAGCGCTCGGGCTGCTCGTGGGCGACGAGGTCGTGGTTGAGCGCCTCGAGCAGCTCGCCGGGCTGGCGCGCGTGGCGCGCCAGGTCGCGGAAGCGCGACTGCACGCCGGCCAGCACGAGCGCCGCCGGCACGCCGTGCCCGGCCGCGTCGCCCACGGCGAGCGTGAAGTCGCGCGGCCCGGCGTCCACGAAGTCGTAGTAGTCGCCGCCGACCGACTCGATCGACAGCGTGACCGCCGCGCAATCCAGCGTGGGGTAGACCGGCGTGCGCCGCGGCAGCCGGTGCACCTGCACGTGGTGCGCCTCGCGCATCTCGCGGTCGAACGAGGCCCGATGGCGCACCTCGCGTCGCAGCTCGACGTTCTCGAGCGAGACGCCCAGGTGCCGCGCGAGGCGGCCGAGCTCGCTGACCTCGGCGCGATCGAGCCACGCGCCGGCGAGGCGGCGCCCCAGCAGGAGCACCGCCGCGACCGGGGCGCCGGGCACCGGCAGCAGCCAGCGCACGCCCGCCAGTTCGAGCGCGTCGCGGTCCTCGGCGGGCAGGTCCGACGCTGCCGTCGCGACGGGGCCCGCCTGCCGCGCCATGGCGCCGGCGAAGCCCGGTGCGAGCGCCGGCCCGAGTGCCGCGTCGGCGGGCCCCGTGCCCGCACGGCCCACCACGCGGCCGGCCCCGCCGTCGAACGCCAGCGCCGTGCAGCCTTCGAGCCGCAGGGCGCCGCGCAGGAAGTCGCAGCCCTCGAGCAGCACCGCATCCGCGCCGCCGGTGCGGGCGGCTTCCTCGCTCGGGCCCCACGAGGCGAGCGGCACCTCGCCGGCGATCGGCACGACGCGTGCGCCGAGCGCGGCCATGCGCGTGCGCGTCGGGCCCGCGAGCGCGGCGACGAGCGCGAGGAACGCGAGCGAGACGCCCGAGACGTCGCGGCCGAGCGCGGGCCAGAACGTGGACGCCATCCACTCGCCCGCGGCGTAGAGCGCGAACGCCGTCGCGCCGAGCACGGCGAGCGTCACGACGGCGCGCAGCGCGACCCGGAAGTCGAACACCCGGTGGATCGAGATGGCCCATGCGAACGACGCCGGCACGAACAGCGCCGAGGCCACGACGAGCCGGTCGCCGGGAATCTCGGCGCCGGGCGAGAGATTGCGCCAGACGATGATCGCGACGAACGGGGCGGCGCCGAGCAGCGTGCCGAAGAACACGACGCGCAGCCGCCGGCGCGCGTCGGGATCGCGGACCCGCGCGAACGACAGCGCGAAGAGCAGCAGGCCGCCCAGCATGCCGGCGAGGAACAACGAGACGTGCGCGATCTCGAGCGCGTCGAGCGCGCGATCCCAGCGCCCCGGCTCGAGTCGCGACAGGGCCTCGAGCGCCATCGCGGCCACCAGCAGCACGGCCGCCGCCGCGTAGCCGGCGCGCACGAACGCGCGCGCGCGCGGGCGCCGCTCGGGGTGGGGGAAGAGTGCGAAGAAGTGGGCGAAGAGGACCGCGACGAAACTGTTCGCGGCCATCGTCCCGAAGTCGTAGGCGAGCGGCCACCCCCCGGGCGGCAGCCAGGGTTCGGGGGCGAGCATCGCCGCGAACGCGAGACCGAGCAGCACGAACACGCGCGTGAGCCCGTCGCGCCGCTCGCTCCACACCCAGCCCGCGAGCAGGACGAACACCGAGGCGATCGCGAGCAGGAAGGCACGGTACCGGCGCTCGCCGTCGGGCAACGGCTCGGGCGCCAGCCACACCGGGCTGCCCGCCGCCCCGCGTTCGCGCATCACGGTCAGCGGGACCCCGGGGAGCGCCGATCGCAGGGGGTCCGCTTGCAGGAGGCGGGAGGGGGCCGATTCGCCGAGGGGCAGGATCCGGTCTCCCGGCCGGAGACCGGCGAGCGCGCCCGGGCTGCCCGGCTCGACCGCGGCCACGCGGTCCCCGCGCACCGAAACGCCCGTGTAGGCCTGCCGGGACAGCGTCAGGGCCGACACCACGAGCGCCAGGGCGGCCGGCGCCATCAGGCACGTGAGGCAACGATTGACGAGTCCGCGGTCCGTCGCCATCGATCCTCCGGGCAGAGAACAGCGAGGAGGCTACCAGTGGCCTGCACCGCCACCAAGCGCACATCTTGCTTGGTGTCAAGGGGCCCGATCGGTATTCTCGGTCAAGTCCCATTCCCGCCATGCCGATACGCACCCCGTCGGGAAGACGGTGCCGCATGGTCGCGGTGCGGTTGAGCGGAGGCTCGAGACGATGCTGGTCCTAACAAGGAAGTTAGGAGAGAACATCCGGATCGGTGATTCGGTGAAGATCACCGTTCTCGAAGTTCGCTCCGGGCAGGTGAAGCTCGGTATCGAGGCGCCTCCGGAAGTCAAGGTGCACCGCGAAGAGATCTATGCGCGCATCCAGGAGGAAAACCGGCGGGCCCTCGGGGGCCAGAAGCCGGCAGGACCTGCGGAGCCGGGCAGGAAGCCCTGAGCGAGTGAAGGGATCGGCGCGAGCCCGGGCGGCACGAGGCCTCGGGCGGTGCGCGGAACGGGTTCGAGGATCCATGACCACGACGCGTCGCCGTTCGAGCAGCAGCCGCCGGAATCCGGCGTTCCGCAGCGTGCCCGTCGCCAACGCCCCGCTGGTCCGCCTGCCGCGCGTGCGCAACGCGCAGAAGCGGATCGAGTCGGGCTACTACGACCGCGACGAGGTGCGTGACCGGCTCGCGAGCGCGGTGCTCAAGGTGATCCTGCGCGGCTGAGCCGCACGTCCTCCACTTCGGTTTCGCGCGCCGCGCCCATCCGGGCGCGGCGTTCGGCGTTCCGGGGTCGTTCCGAGCTTCGCCATCCCGCGGGCATTGCCTATACTGCCCGCCGCGACGGAACGCACATGACCCAACGAACCCCGCGCGCACGACGCGCCCCACCCTGGGAAGCCCTCGTCCGGGCGCTCATGGAAGACGCCGAGACGGGCGTCCTCGTCCTCGACGCGCGCGAGCGCGTGGTCGAGGCGAACGCCGCGGCCGAGCGGCTGCTGGGCCTCGGCGGCGCGCAACTGCGCCGCGCCGACGCCCGCGAGCTGCTGCGCACGGTCGTGGCCCGCGACGACCTGCTGCGCGACGCGCTGCGCCTGGCGCGCACCGAGCGCGAGGTGCTGCTGCACACGCCCCGCGCGGGCGAGGTGCCGGCGCTCGTGCGCACCTACCGCCTGGGCCGTCCGCCCGCCACCGTGCTCGTGTGCCTGCACGACCTGACCCAGGTGCGCCGTATGCAGCACGAGTTGCGGCGGCACGAGCGGCTCGCGACGCTCGGCCAGCTCGCGGCGGGCGTGGCGCACGAGATCCGCAACCCGCTCGCCGGCATCGGCACCAGCGCGCAGGTGCTGCTCAAGCGCTTCGAGCCGCGTGATGATCGCGCCCGCTTCGTGCAGGTGATCCTCGACGAGGTCGCCCGGCTCGACCGCATCGTGACCAGCCTGCTTCAGTACGCCCGCCCGCGCAGCCCCGAGCTGCGGGCCGCGAACCTGGTGGAGTGCGTCGACCGCGTGGTCGGCCTGGCCGCCGACGCGATCCAGCAGTCGCACGTGTCCGTCGAGGTCGAGGTGGCGCCGCGCCTGCCGTCCCTCTACATTGACCCGGACCTCGTCACGCAGGTGCTGCTCAACGTGACGCTGAACGCCGTGCAGGCCATGCCCGGGGGCGGCACGCTGCGCTACGAGGTGCGGCGCGTGCGCCGGAAACGGCCGCCGCGCGGTCCGGGCCGCCGCGCCGAGGACCGCCCGCGCTCGCGCGGGGGCGGAGGGGGCTGGATCGCGTACGAGCAGGTCCGCGTGATCGACACGGGGACGGGCATCCCGCGCGGCGTGCTGGCGAAGCTGTTCGACCCGTTCTTCACGACGAAGGCGACCGGGACGGGGCTGGGCCTCAGCATCTCGCAGACCATCATGCACGAGCACGGCGGTTCGATCGCCGTGGACAGCCGCGAAGGCCGCGGGACCACGGTCCTCCTCAACTTCCCGCTGGAGAAACGCCATGGCGAAAGGCGACAGCCCGACGCGCGTGCAGGCCGCGCAAACGCTGCTGATCGTTGACGACGAACGGTCGCTCCGCTTCAGCATCGGCGAGTGGGCCCGCGACACCGGCTTCGCGCCGCTCGAGGCCGCCACGAGCCGCGAGGCGCTCGCGGCCGTGCGCGAGCACGGGGTCGACGCCGTGCTGCTCGACCTCAAGCTGGGCGACGAGGACGGGCTGAAGGTCCTCAAGGCGCTGCGCGAGGCCGACCCGATGCTGCCGGTCGTCATGCTGACCGGGCACGGCACCGTCGAGCACGCCGTCCGCGCGATCAAGATGGGCGCCTACGACTTCATGCTGAAGCCGCCGGACCTGGACCACCTCGGCGTGGTGCTCGAGCGCGCCCTCGAGCACGCGCGGCTCAAGCGCGAGGTGGACCACCTGCGCGCGAACTCGCCGAGCGCCCAGCCGATCGTGGGCGAGAGCGAGTCGCTGCGGAAGGGCATGATGCGGCTCGAGCGCGCCGCGAAGAGCGGCACCTCGACCGTGCTGATCCTCGGCGAGACGGGCTCCGGCAAAGAACTCATGGCGCGCTTCCTCCACTCGAAGAGCGCCCGCGCGGCGGGGCCGTTCATCGAGCTGAACTGCAGCGCCATCCCCGACACGCTCCTCGAAAGCGAGCTGTACGGCCACGAGCGCGGCGCGTTCACCGACGCGAAGCGCTTCAAGAAGGGCCTGTTCGAGCTGGCCGACGGCGGCACGCTGTTCCTGGACGAGATCGGGGAGATGGCGCCCCAGCTGCAGGCCAAGCTGCTGCGCGTGCTCGAGACCCGCACGTTCCGCCGCGTGGGCGGGCACGCCGACATCACGGTGGACGTGCGCGTCGTGGCCGCGACGCACCGCGACCTCGCGAAGATGGTGGGCGAGGGACGCTTCCGCGAGGACCTCTACTTCCGGCTCAACGTGGTCCCGGTCGAGATCCCGCCGCTGCGCGAGCGCGCGAGCGACGTGGGCGTGCTCGCCGAGCACTTCGTGCAGCGCTTCTGCCGCGAGCTCGGGCGCCCCGCCACGCGGCTGCACCCGTCGGCGCTCGCGATCATGCAGCGCTACGGCTGGCCCGGGAACGTGCGCGAGCTGGAGAACGTGATCGAGCGCGTGCTGCTGCTCGAGGCGGACGACGAGATCCTGCCCGAGCACCTGCCCGCGGAGCTGACGCGTGGCTCCGCCGGCGCGGCGAGCGCGGCGTCGGACGCCGACCCGTTCCCGCCCGGGCGCGTGCGGCCGTTCACCGAGATCGAGAAGATGGCGATCGAGCACGCGCTGCGCGTATGCGACGGCAACAAGACGCGGGCCGCCACGCTGCTCGGGATCTCGCGCCAGACCCTGAGAACGAAGCTCAAGGAATACGCCCTCGGTGACGATGCCGAGGAGGGCGACGCGAACGCCTGACCGCCTCCCGGGGCGACCAAGAAGCAATCGCACCGCCGCGTCCTGCGGTGCGAGGTTGAGCGCCCGGCCACGCGGCCGGGCCCCGTCCCGCCGGGCCCCCGGGGTGCCGGCCGCCCGCCCGCGGTGAGCCTCCCGCGGCCCCCAACTGACGGTCTGCGAACGACCTGCCGCCCCCGCGCGCCCCCCGCGCGCCCTCCGCATCGGGGCATTTGGCGCGCCGCGCGTCCGCGCCCATGCACGCCGCCTGCGTGGCACGCGGGCTGCAAAACACTCCGTCGCCAGTCCTGCCGTGCACCCGACGACGGAGCCACCCGAGATGCCGCACATCCTGATCGTGGAAGACGAG
>CAZIXL010000017.1:10990-14503 GCA_964542885.1 uncultured bacterium | reverse complement strand
CACGGCTGGTTCCCGTTCAGGCGTTGCAGGTAGCGCTCGATGAACGCGCGGTACTGCGCGGGGTAGCGGTCGGCGTCGGCCTTGAGCAGGTCGAAGCGCAGGCGGTCGTTCTCGCGCAGCATCGCGTCCGGCAGCGCGGCGGGCGAGGGGCGCGCCACGTCGACGCCGGCGCGCGACTCGCGCTCCGGATCGTAGTCGCGCCGGTTGAGCGAGCGGGCCGCGTCGAGCATGCGCGACAGGATGCGGGTCTGGCGCTCCTCGAGCCCGTCGCCCGCGTGGCCGTCGCGCAGCATCTCCTCGACCTTCTCCATGTCGTGCTTCGCCTGGTCGAGCCGCCCGAGCAGCTTCGGGTCGCGCGCCTCCTGCTCCTGGAGCGCCTGCAGCTCGGCGCGGATGCGCGCCTGCTCGTCGGCCATGCGGCGCATCTCGGCCTGGTCGCCCGCCGACAGCCGCATCTGCTCGCTCAGCCGCTGCGTCAGCTCCTTCGAGCGCGCGTTGAGCTGTCCCTGCCGCTCGCCCAGGCCCTGCATCTGCGCGGCGCGGCCGCTCTCGCCCGAGACCCCGCCGGGCTGCTGGCCCGGCTTGTTGCACATGCTGGCCTCGCTCTCGCGCAGCGCGTTCACGGCGTCGGCGAGCGCCGCGCGGGCCGCCTCGTTCGACATCTGCCCGCGCGCGCGGTTGCCCTGCGACAGCTCGCGGCCCGACTGCGACAGCCCCTGCATCGCCTGGCCGAGCGACTCGGCCACGCGCGGCGAGAGGAACGGCGTCTGCTCCGACAGCACCCCCAGCGAATCCGCGATGCGCGCCACGCCCTCCGACAGGTCGGTCTGGCGGTCGGCCTGCTGGTCCGTCGAGCGGCCGTCGCCGGGCGTCACCGTGGCCTCGTTGCCGAGCGAGACCAGGTCCTGCGCCGCGCGCCGCACCGCCGCGAGCTGCTCGGCCGTGCGCTTCGCCTGCGAGGACTGGCTGCTGCGCTGCATGCGCTCGCCCGCCTGCGACAGGCTCTCGCTGGCCTGCTCGCCCGAGCGCTGCGCCTGCGCGTCCTGGCTCTGCTCGCTCTCCTGGGCCGCCTCCTGCTGGCGCTGCGCGGCCTCCTGCTCGAGCTGGTCCGCCGCCTTCTGGAGGTCGCTCTTCGCCTGCTCGCCGTTCATCTGCTTCGCCGACTCGCGCGCGTCTTTCGCCAGTTCCCGCGTCTCGTCGGCCGCCTTGCGCTGGCGCTCGGCGAGGGCGCCCTCGTCCTGCTTCGCGTCGCGGTCCTTCGCGTCGTCGGCGCGCGCGGCGTGCTCGCGGTTCATTTCGTCCTGGTGCTGCTTCAGCTCCTCGGCGCGGCGCGCGAGCGCGTCCAGCTTCTCCTCGTCGCGCAGCTGGCGCAACAGCGCCAGGCTGCGCTCGAGCCGCTGGAGCAGGTCCTTGTTCTGCTCGCGCAGCTCGGGAAGCGTCTGTTCCATGGTGGGCCGGTCCATGCGCTCGAGCGCCTTGCGCATGCGCTCGAGCGCGTCGCGGAACTCGGGGCTCTGGATCTGCTGCATGAGCTGGCTCATCTCGCGCAGCTTGTCCTGCAGCTCCTCGCGGAACGCCTGGCGCTCCGCCGCCTCGGCCATCTGCTGGCGCACCTCGGTCGCGGCCTGGTCGAGCCGCTGCGACATCTGCTCCTGGCGCTCGAGCGCGCGGCGCATTTCCTCGGTGCGCTCGTACTGCGGGGCGCTCTGCACGCCGGGGCGCGGCTGCTGGCGTTGCAGCTGGTCGAGCGACTTCTGCAGCTCGCGCGCCTGGTCGGCCACCTTCTGCAGCGACTGCTGCACGTTCTCGTGGCGCTGGTCGAGGCTGGCGTACAGGTCGGTGAGCGACGGGAAGCGCAGGCGGAACTCGCGGCTCACGGCGCGCGAGGGGCCCGCGATGCGGTTGTTGTCCCGCACGACGAAGCGGAACGTGCCCGTCTCGCCGGGCAGCAGCGCCAGCGCTGCGGCGTCCCACGCGGCGGCGACGCGCGCCTCGCGCGGCTGCGCCGGGAACGACGCGAGCGGCGCGTCGTGCCACGGCGCGGCGGCGTCCTTGCGGTACTGGAGCTGCAGGTCCGAAAGGCCGAGATCGTCCTGGGCCAGCACGTCGAAGGGGACCTGCGAGCCCGCGGGCAGGTCCTGGTCGCCCTCCGGGCGCGCCACCACGAGCAGCGGCGGCGCGTCGGCCAGCGCGGTCACGCGGTAGCGCCACGTCGCGGAACCGGTCGACGCCGTCGCCGAGAGCCCCCACTCGCCGTCGGCGTCGAGGCGCACTTCGCCGCGCCAGCGCCGCGGCGTGATCTCGGTCCACGCGGCCGCGCGCCGCCCGGGCAGCGTGGCGGCGAGCGACTCGAGGTCGCGGTCGAACGTCACCTCGACGCGCGCGACCGAGCCGCGCAGCGCCGCGAGGTCGCCGCGCGCCGCCGCGCCGGTCTGCACCGGCAGGCGCGCGTACGCGGGCGCGCGGTACTCGAACGCGAAGCTCACCGGCTGCGGCTCCCCCGCCAGCGCGATCGCGTAGCGCGGGCTCTCGGTGCGCTGCACGCGCACCGCGTAGCCGCGCGCGCGCGTGACCGGCGGCAGGTCGAAGCGCCAGCGGCGCTCGCCGCCCTGCTCGCCCTCGAGCACCGGCGCGGGCGAGGGCCCGTCGCCCAGCAGCCGCGGCATCGCGTCGGTGCCGCCCACGCGCGCGCGGATCGCGAGCGTGGCGCCCGGGCTGATCCGCACCGAGCCCGGCGCCACGGCGAGCGTGACCGGCGGGGCCGCGGCTGCCGGGTCGGCGAGCGTGCGCCACGAGCGCAGCGCCGCCTCCGGCGCGAGCAGGCCGAGCGCGACCACGAGCGTGGCCGCGGCGCCCGCGGCCAGCATGGGCGCGCGCGGCGAAACGGCCGGCCGGGCCGTCGCGAGCGGCACGCCCGCGAGCCGCCGCTGCGCGAGGAAGCGCAGCGCCCCCGCGAGTTCCGCGGAGGTGCCCGCGTCGTCACCCGCTTCCAGGTCGAGCGCGTTGCGCAGCCACGAGCGCAACTCCGGGAAGCGCGCCTCGGTCGATTCGAGCCACGCGCCGAAGCCGGGCGCCTCGCGCACGAACGCGCCGACCGCGATCGCGATCGCCGCGAGCGAGGCGAGCGCGAGCAGGGCGAGCCGCACCGTCGCGGCGGCGGGCCCGCCGGGCAGCGCCACGCCCACCGAGAACGCCAGCGCGATCAGGGCCGCGCAGGCCGCGAACGCCCGCAGCGCGTGGCGCGCGACGAGCGCACGCCGCACCGAGCCGTGCTCGCGGCGGAGTCGGGATCGCAGTCGTCCGGTGTGGGCGCGTTCGTTCATGGGCGTGGGTCCGGTGTTCCCGTTCGTGGTCGGATGCGGCCGGGGTGGTGCGCGATCGCGGAGGAATCGAAAAACTCCGGCAGGCCGGGGGGGGGGGGGGGGGCCGGGGGGGGGGGGGCGGCCGGCGGGGGGGGCGGGCCGGGGGGGGGGGGGGCGGGGGGGGGGGGCGGCGGGAGGGCTCGGGCCGGCG
>CAZIXL010000017.1:0-10980 GCA_964542885.1 uncultured bacterium | reverse complement strand
ACAGGCGTCCGAGGGCGGTGCGTCCGAGGCGCGCCGGAGCCACGGATGGCGGGAGGCGCGCCGGGATGCAGTGAGCCGAGGCAGGATGCCGAGGCGATCGTGCCGCCCTCGGACGCCTGTTCCGCCGGCCTGCCGGGTACCGCTAATGCGTCAGTGCGTAGTGCACGATGTTCACGGCCATGCGCGCGGCGGCTTCGCGCTTCTCGGGCGGGTCGTGGTGGACGCTCTCGTCCTCGAGCCCGTCCCCGAGGTCGCAATCGAAGGAAAAGAGTACACAGAGCCTTCCGTCGCGAACAATGCCGAAGGCCCGCGCCGGGCCGCCGTCGTGCTCGTGGATCTTGGGCAGGCCTGTCGGGAACTCGTAAAGCTGGTGGAAGACCGGGTGCGAGAACGGCAGCTCGACCATCTCGGCGTCGGGGAAGAGCTTCTTCATCTCGCGGCGGAACGACGGGGCGATGCCGTAGTCGTCGTCCACCCACAGGAACCCGCCCGAATCGAGCCAGCGGCGCAGGTTCGCCGCTTCGGCTTCGGTGAACTTGATGTTCCCGTGACCCGCCGCGAAGGCGAACGGGTACTGGAAGAGCGCCGCCGAGCCCGGGTCGACCACCGCCTCCTCGGAACCCGCGACCGGGATGTGGGTGCGCTCGCGCACCGCTTCGAGCAGGTTGTGGAGCGAGGTCTGGTCGCCGTACCAGTCGCCGCCGCCGCCGTACTTCAGCCGCGCGATGCCGAACTCGCGCGCGCCGGGCGGCGTGCCCGCCGCGCGCGCGGCGGCGCCGGCGCAGAGGGCGAGCGGGAGGAGCAGCGCGAGGAGCCGTCGCATGGGCGCAGGATAGCAAACGGGGAGGGGCCTTCCGGCCCCTCCCCGACGAACGCGAGTTGTGCGGCGATCAGCGTCGCGCGCCGTTGGCCTGGAACCAGCCCGGCCCCGACGAGACGACACCCAGCCCGCCGACGGACGGCGGCACCGGGTGCGTCGGACGGGTCGGGTTCACGAGGTAGGCGCCGAGCGGGAAGATCTTCCAGCGGCCTTCCTCCTGGACGACGCGGTACGCACCGCCGACGGGGCCGCGGATCGCCTGGATCACCGGGTCGTACGTGACGTGGGTGAGGTCGGTGCCGATGAACGCCAGCACCTGGCCCTGCGCGTCCACCGCGGTGATGCGCACGAGGTACTCCTGCCCGAAGAGCGGCGGCTTGAACGTGAGCACCTTCGCGCCGGGGGAGCCCAGCTTGTACGAGGTGGCCGGCGCGGCGACGTAGCCGACGAACTGGTCGCGGACCTTGCCGTTCCACACGGGGCTCGGCGTGCCGCTCGCGATCGCCTCGTCGATCGTGGCGTCGGGACGGAACTGGTAGACGTGGATCCAGTAGCCCGCCGCCCCGGTGACCGGCGCCCATTCCATCGTGAACAGCGAGTCCGACGGAATCGCGCTGCCGATGTACTGCAGCATCCGGGACGTGGGCGTCGTGACGCGGGCGGCGTTGCTGAGCGGCGACGCCGCGTTCGCCTGGCCGGCGAGCAGGCCGCGAGCCACGTAGGTCGCGGGCGAATAGCCCGTGGGGCTCACGTCCGACAGCTCGTACAGCTCCCAGTGCGAGTCGAGCCACTTGCGCGGCGAGTTCACGACGAAGTCGCGCATCGGCTCGAGCCCGCCGTTCGAGGCCGCGTGGAAGAACTCGAACCCGGAGGCGGCGCTGCCGTCGAGCAGCATCGTCTGCACGGCGCCGGGGCCCGTGCGGTAGGTCGGGACGATCTGGAGCAGCGTGTCGGTCTCGGACGGGCCGGGCGAGGCGAGGTCGTCGAAGTAGCGGACCTCGGTCGGCGTGTCGGACCAGGCGAACATCTGCGTGTCCGCGTTGGGCGTGCCTTCGAGCGAGGTGTAGTCGGCGTCCACGGTCGTGATCTTCTTGCTGCAGCTCGCGATCACGACGGGCAGCGCGAGCGCGGCGAGCCCGAGGATCACGACCCGGGGCGCGGTGAAGAAGCGGAACATGATCTGCCTCTTGTTCGTTATTCGGCCTGGACGCCCTTGCGGCGGTCCAGCGAGATCCAGATGTCGAGCGCCAGCGCGCTGGCGACGTAGACGGACGAGTAGGTGCCGAAGACCACGCCGATGAGCATCGCGAACGAGAAGTCGTTCAGGACCTCGCCGCCCCACACGAACAGCGCGAGCGCCGTGAGGAACACGGTGAACGCGGTGATGATCGTGCGCGACAGCGTCTCGTTGACCGCGATGTCCATGACGCGCGAATGCTTCTCCTTGCGGAGGGCCTTGCCGCGTTCCCGGATGCGGTCGAAGACGACGATGGTGTCGTTGATGGAGTAACCGGCAATGGTGAGCAGGGCGGCGACGACCGTCAGGGAGACCTCTCGCCCGGTGAACATGAGGACTCCCAGCGTCACGAGCACGTCGTGCAGCAGCGCGGCGACGCCACCCACGGCGAACTTAAACTCATAACGCCAGCCCACGTAAAGCAGAATGCTGCCGAGGCTGGCCAGGACGGCCCACAGGGCCTTCTGCCGCAGCTCGCCGCCGACCTTGGGGCCGACCGTCTCGACGCGTCGCTGCTCGACCTGGACGCCCTCGAGGTGGCCCGTGACGGCTTCGGTGATCCGGGCCGCGATGACCTTGGCGTCGGTCGTGTCGCTGGGGACGCGGATCAGGAACTGGTCCTTCGCCTCGCCGGTCAGCTGCTGGATCTCGGCGCCCTTGAACCCGCCGTCGGCGAGCGCCTTGCGGAGCGCGTCGGCGTGGGCGGCGGGGGTCGTGCGGACCTGAAGCAGGGTGCCGCCGGTGAAGTCGACGCTGTACTTGGGGCCCTTCACGACCAGCCAGCCGACCGTGAGCAGGATCAGGGCGCCCGAGAAGAAGTACGCCATGCGGCGGTACTTCATGAAGGGGATGTCGGTGCCGTGCAGGATCTGGAGCATGGTGGCGTGGCCCTCGTCAGATGCTCAGCCGCTCGAGTTTGCCGCGGCTCAGCCAGAAGTCGTAGATCATTCGCGTGAAGAGCACCGCGGTGAACAGGTTGGCCACCAGGCCGATGATCAGCGTGACCGCGAAGCCCTTGATGGGGCCGGTGCCGAACTGGAAGAGGAAGAGACCCGAGATGATCGTGGTCGAGTGCGCGTCGAACACGGTGCGGAACGCGCGGTCGTAGCCCATCTCGACGGCCTGCCGGATGCTCCGGCCGCTGCGCAGCTCCTCGCGGATGCGCTCGAAGATCAGCACGTTCGTGTCGACGGCCATGCCGATCGTGAGCACGAGGCCGGCGATGCCGGGCAGCGTCAGCGTGGCGCCGAAGCCGGCCAGGCAGGCGATGATGTAGAGCGTGTTGAGCAGCAGCGCGACGACGGCGATCACGCCGGAGAGCTGGTAGTAGACGAGCATGAACGCGACGACCATGAGCGTGCCGATCAGGCCCGCCTTGATGCCGTCGTGGATCGAGTCGGAGCCGAGCGACGGCCCGACCGTGCGCTCCTCGAGGATCCGCACCGGGGCCGGCAGCGCGCCGGCGCGCAGGACGATCGCCAGGTCCTTCGCGACGTTGATGTCGATCGAGCCGCCCGTGATCGAGGCGTCGCCCGACGGGATGCGGTCCTGGATGACCGGCGCCGACTGCACGACGCCGTCGAGGATGATCGCGAGCTGGCGCCCGACGTTGGCGCCCGTGACACGGGCGAAGTCGGCGCGGCCGCGCGGCGTCATCTTCATGCTCACGCCCCACGCGGCCGGGTTGGTCTGGCTCAGGCCCACCTGGGCTTCGGCGCTCGCCACCGAGCCGCCCGTCATCTCGGGCGTCTTCTTGAGCACGTACATGAAGCGGCCGGTGACGCCCGCGCTGGCGGCGTCCGCGTCGCTCCAGAGGAGCTCCGTGTCCGGCGGCAGGATCGAGTCGAGCGGCGCGGCGGCCAGCATCTTCATGACCGGGGCGACCTCGTCCTTCGGGAAGAAGCCCTGGTCGAGCATCCGGCCGGTGAACGGGTGCGCGCGCAGCAGCGTGTCGTTCCCGGCGAGCTCGGTGTGGCTGGCGAACCAGGAGTCGAGGCGCGTGAACGCGGCCTGGGTTTCCTCGTTGGTGCGCACGAGCTTGAACTCGAGGAGCGCCGTCTTGCCGATCAACTCGATGGCGCGATTGCGGTCGGTGAGGCCGGGCAGCTGGACGATGATGCGGTCCGCGCCCTGCAGCCGGACGTCGGGCTCCGCCACGCCGAACTGGTCGATGCGGTTGTTGATGATCTCCTTCGCCCGCACCGTGGCGTCCTTGGCCTCGGCCGCGTTGAGCCGCGACTTGTCCACCTCGAGCAGGAGCTGGAGTCCGCCCTGGAGGTCGAGGCCGAGGTGGATGGACTGCTTTCGCAGCTTGGCGAGGTCCTCCGCCTTCATCGCCGCCCGCTGCTCGGGGGTCGAGGAATAGAAGCGGTAGGACGGGTAGAGGTAGACGGCTGCCAGGATCGTCACCGCGACGACGCCGAGCAGCTTCCACTGGTCCATGCGAGACATGGGAGCCCCCAGACGGTCAACAGCCGGGAAGGCGCGATCCTCCCTCCCGGCGTGCGCAGAACAAAATGAGGGCGGGAGTCTAAGGGCCGGTTCCGCGGGGTGTCAACGAACGCGCCTGCATGGTGATTGCCGATCGGCCGCGGGCGCATTCGCCGGCGGGACCGAGCCTTCGGGCGACCGGCACGATCGGGTCCTCGACCTCCCGGAAGAGGCCCCCGATTGCGACATGTCGGAGCGCCGGCGGCATGGTTTCAGCCGCGACGGCCATCGATCAGGGCGAGTGCGCCCACCGGCTGGGACGGAGGCCGGGTGGCGGCCGGCCTCGGAGGGGGCTCGTTCGGTCCTTGCGGACAGGGAGGTCGGGGTGTGGGAAGGACTGCGGAGTTCGAGGCGGGATCCCGGCCGGTGAGTGCGCGGCGCAGGGGGCAACGATCGTTCCGCCGTCGCCGCCGTCGCAACGGCCCGCCGGGCGGGCGCTCGCCGGTCGCGCGGCGACGCGAGAGCGACGCCGGTGACGTCTCGAAGGCGGCACCCCGGCGCATCGCCGGGAGCAGGATTCCGGTCGGTGCCGGGCGGGTCGCGCGCCGCGCGTCGCGCACGCGCCGCGATTCTTGACACCCCGCGAGCGCGGTTCCTATAGTGCCGCGCCTACTGTACCGGGACCACCTATCCTTCGCGGAATGAGGAGTTTCCATCCGATGATCCGTCGCGTTCGCCTCGCCGGCGTCGCGGTCGTCCTGATGCTCGTGAGTGCCCCGTTCGCGCACGCTCAGGCGCCGGACACGACCGTGGCCAAGCTGGCCGGTTCATACCCCGGCCGCGGGGCGGTCGGTGGCCAGGCCGGCACCTCCTACTTCTTCGGCCAGGGCGACTACAGCGACGGTGCGCAGCCTCGCCTGTCGTTCGCCGGGCACTTCCGCTTCGTCGCCGGGCACGGCTGGCAGTGGCAGGTGAGCCCGTACTTCACCTGGTCCGCCTACTCGGTCGGCACGAAGGCCCCGTTCCGGGACCCCAACTTCCCGAACGAGACCGACAAGGACTTCCACCTCACGCAGATCGTGGGCGCCAACGCCCAGATCCAGCGGGTGTTCGGCTCCGGCCGCACGCGCTGGCACGTCGGTGCGGGCCCCGCGCTCTATCGCGTCGTCGTCCAGAACCATCGCAAGGTGCTGCGCGACCCGGTGACCAACGTCCGTCACCAGGGCACGTACCTCGGCGCGACCGCGGAGCTCGGCTACGAGCGCTTCCTGAAGGTGCTCGACAACACGTCGATCGAGTGGACCCTCGCGTGGCAGACCGCCTTCGCGAAGGACGCCGACAAGTTCCCCTCGGGCTACGACGACAACGTGCAGGCCGTGGAACTGCGCCTGGGCGGGCACTACTACTTCGACTTCAAGAAGCCCAAGGCCGCCGGCGCGATCAAGTGACGTCGCGAAGCCGCGGCCCGACCGGCCGCGGCGTCGCCGTTTCGTGTCGGGAGGTTATCGCGGGTACGACCGGGTGGCATGGGCCGACAAGGTCGGCCCCGAGGCGCTGACCTTCGACGACGTCCTGCTCGTGCCGCGCTACTCCGCCGTCCACCCGCGCGACGTCGTGACCCGCTCGCGCTTCACGCGCAACCTCGAGATCCAGATCCCGATCGTGAGCGCCGCGATGGACACGGTGACCGAGGCCGCGCTCGCGATCGCCCTCGCGCGCGAGGGCGGGATCGGCGTGATCCACAAGAACCTCTCGATCGCCGACCAGGCGTCGCAGGTGGACCGCGTCAAGCGCTCCGAGAGCGGGATGATCGTGGACCCCTTCACGCTGGCGCCCTCGGCGACGCTCGGCGAGGCGCACGCGGTCATGTCGCGCTTCCACATCTCGGGCGTCCCGATCACCGAGAACGGCCGGCTCGTGGGCATCCTCACGAACCGCGATCTGCGCTTCGAGGAGGACGACGCGCGGCGCGTGTCCGAGGTGATGACGAAGGCGAACCTCGTCACCGCGCCCGTGGGCACGACGTTGCTCGAGGCGCGCGACATCCTCGCGAAGCACCGGATCGAGAAGCTGCCGATCGTCGACGGCGAGGGCCGGCTGAAGGGCCTCATCACCGTCAAGGACATCGAGAAGCGCATCAAGCACCCGGACGCGTGCAAGGACGCGCTCGGGCGGCTGCGGGTCGCCGCGGCCGTCGGCGCCGCGGGCGACTACCTCGAGCGCGCGCAGGAGCTGGTCCGGGCCGGCGTGGACGCGCTGGTCGTCGACAGCGCGCACGGCCACTCGGTGGGCGTGATCGACGCGGTGAAGCAGCTGCGGGCGAAGACGAGCGGCGCCGACGTCGTGGCCGGCAACGTGGGCACCGCCGACGGCGCGAAGGCGCTCGCCGACGCGGGCGCGGACGCGGTCAAGGTCGGCATGGGCCCGGGCTCGATCTGCACGACGCGCGTCGTGAGCGGCGCGGGCATGGCGCAGATCACGGCGATCCTCGAGGCGGCGCGGGCGCTCGAGGGGACCGGCGTCCCGGTGATCGCCGACGGCGGCATCAAGTACTCGGGCGACGTGGTCAAGGCGATCGCCGCGGGCGGGCACTCGGTCATGATCGGCGGCCTGTTCGCGGGGACCGAGGAGAGCCCGGGCGAGACGGTCCTGTTCGAGGGCCGCCAGTACAAGGTCTACCGCGGCATGGGCTCGCTGTCCGCGATGGCCGCCGCGAAGGGCAGCCGCGAGCGCTACTTCCAGGAGGCCACGGACGAGCTCGCCAAGCTCGTGCCCGAGGGCATCGAGGGGCGTGTGCCGTTCAAGGGGCCGCTGCAGGCGACCGTCTTCCAGATGGTGGGCGGCCTGCGCGCCGGCATGGGGTACTGTGGCGTCCGCGACATCGAGGAGCTCCGCACGCGTTCGCGCTTCGTGCGCATCAGCGGCGCGGGCCTGCGCGAGAGCCATCCGCACGACGTGAAGATCACCAAGGAGGCGCCGAACTACGAGGTCCGCTGACCCCTCCGGTCCATCGGCAGCCACGGCCGCCGCGGCAGACGCGTCCATTCCGCCATCGGTCATTCCTTCCCGAGAGGAGGCGTGCATGCGATCGTTCGGAAGTCGGAGAGGCAACACGGCCGTGCGCTTCATGGTCGAGCAGAGCGCCCGCCGCCGGTTGTGGGCGAGCCTGGGACCGGAACGGGGGGACGCGGCGAACGCGGACGGCGACCCGCTCGCGGCGCGCTGGACGCGGGGCTTCTTCGTCCGGCTGCGAGCCCGGGTGCGGGTCGGGATGGCGCTCGTCGAGCCGTTCGACGAACGGGGCGAGCTCCGCTTCTTCGGCGGTGAGCGGCTGGCGCTCTGGGCGCTGGCCACGCCCGGCGAGCTGGTGCTCGCGTACGAGCACGACGAAACGCGCCGGTCGCTGCGCGAGCGGGCCTCGCGCTGGCTCGCCTGCCTCACGACGCGGACCGCGCCCGGGCTGGCGTCGCGCCACTGGGGGCACCCGGTCTACGGCGCCCGGCTCGACCCGCGCACGGACGAGCTCGACGTGGTGTGGGCCGTCCCCGGCGACTGGCTGGGGTTCGCGACCAGCGAGCTGCCCGTGCCGCGGCAGCACGACGTGCCCGCGCACTGGCCACTGCCGGCGCCGGCCTAGGTTCCCGCGGACTCCCCGAGGCCGCACTGGCCGCGGCGCACCCGCGCACGGGCCATCGCCCCCACGAATGCCGGAACCCCGGGGCCTTTCGCCCCGGGGTCCCGAACGGGCCCGCGACTGGACGGTCGGACGGGCGTGAAGCGCGATCAGGCCTTCGGCAGCTCGAACTTGAAGTCCGGGTTGATCTGGCGGATCTCGCTGACGACGCGCTCGAGCGACTCCTCCGTCTCGGGGCTGTGCGAGGTGCGCCACGCCGAGTACAGCTCGAGCAGCTCGTCCTGCTTCACGCGCAGCAACTCCTGCTGCGAGTGCTCGTCGATGCTGCGCTCGAGGTGGTAGACCTCGCCGTTCGAGAACCGCTTCATGAGGTCCAGGTACTCGCCGCGCATGTGCGACAGGATCCGCAGGTACTTCTCGAAGCCGGTCGAGAGCTTCTCGAGCACCTCCGAGACGCCCTGGTTCTTGCGGTGCATCTGCTGCGAGTACGTGTACGCGAAGTGGTAGTAGGTCTTGCCGCGCCCGATGTAGGCCTCTTCGTTGGGCTGCTGGCGCGTGCGCACCGCGCCCGCCAGGGTCGGGTTGTCGAAGATGCCGATCGAGACCAGCAGGAAGTCGGCGTTGGTCTTGTAGATCTGGTACTTGAGCCGCGCGTCGCTGGCGTTCGACAGCCGCCGGAACACGTCGGTGTCGTACTTCGACAGGAAGCGCTTGGACTGCTCCACGTACTCGGGGTTGATGAACGAGTGGAGCAGGTGCGCCAGGTAGACGTTGACGTCCTCGTCGTAGCAGTCCTGGTTCGAGACCAGGCCCGTCTCCATGCGGCTGTACAGGAGACAATTGATCATGAAGTAGTACGTCGGCTGCAGATCGCGGCTGCTGTCCTTGAGGTCGACGTAGTGACGGGGGTTCATCTCGGTCCTCGGCGCTTGGGCTTGCCACTCCGGGCCGGATTCCCGGCCCCACCTCGAGCGTTCCGAAGAAGAGGGACTGCATCCCGCGTGCCACGGCCGCGGCCGCCGGGTCCGCACCGTGCCCCGGGGAGTTGGCGCCGCGGAAGCGTCGAAGAAGCGACGTTTCGAACGTCACTTCGTGCCAGCCGCCTCATCGGCTGGGTGCGTTGCCCCGCGCGCGACCGTGTCGGCGGCGCCACGCGTGCGGCCCGGTGGCGCGCGCCTGCGCCCGATGCGGACTCGCACTTCGCAATTGCCCGCGGGGTGCGCGGCGGGTATTGATGCGGGCGAGGGCGGCAGCGCCAAGCGGGCCAGCGGGTTGTCCGCCGGCGTCGCGGTCGCGCCAGGGACGGCGAGCTGCAAGATGGCGCGCGCCGGGCCGGCGCGCGCGGCGTGGCGATACGGCCCGTCACCGGGGCATGTCGTTTGCCTGATGAGCCCGTGAGGCATCCTGCCACGACACCGCACCCTGGGAACGACCACATGACCGCCTCGATGCCCCCCTCGACCACGCCTCCGCACCCGGAGCCGGAGACCCGCGCGTCCCTGCGGGTACGGTTGTGGGTGGCGTGCGTGTCGGGCGGTGCGGTCTCCGGGCTCGGCTCGCTGTGGGCGCTGTCCCTGCGCGGCCGGCCGGGCGCGATCGATCCGGCCGAGCTGCTCGCCTGGCTGCCCGCGTACTCGGTGGCCGGCATGCTCGTCGGGCTGTTCTTCGCGGCGTGGCTCGACCACCACCTCGTCGGGCACTTGCGCGGCCTGCTGCGCGGCCTGCGCACCGAGCGCGTCGCCGAGCTGCGCGGCCTGCCGTCGGCGGCGGGCTGGGGTGAGCTGTCGGACCTGACGACCGCCGCGAGCGAGCTGCTCGGGCAGCAGCGGCGCGCCGCGCGTTCGGTGACCGAGATGGAGCAGCAGCGCGGGCACCTCGCGAAGCTGCAGCAGGCCGTCGAGCGCTGGGCGCACGAGGAGGCGTGGGAGGCGCCCATCCTGCCGCCGGGGCCGGTCGAGGACCTGCACGACGCGCTCTCGCGCGGCCTCGCGCGCCGCGCCGTCGTGGACGACCAGAACCGCGAAGTCGCGGGCCAGATCGCGCGCGAGCTGTCGGGTGCGCTGGGCGACGCGCAGGAGTCGGCGACGCAGGCCGAGCGCGGGTTCGTCGAGGCGACGGCGATGCTCACCACCGTGCGCGAGCTGCAGCGGCTGACGAGCGAACTGCAGAACGCGCTCGACCAGGCCGGCGGGGCCACGGGCACCGAGGCGCCGGCCGGCACGCGCGAGGTGCTCGAGGACCTGGTGGCGGCGTCGCACGACAGCGTCGAGTCGCTCGGGCGCGGGCTCGCGCGCGTGCACGACGTGGCCGAGCAGGTGCAGCAGCTGGCGAACCGCTCCACGCTCATCGCGATCCAGGTGGTCACCGCGCTGCGCCACGAGGAGGGCGACGCCGACGTGGCCGACGAGCTGAAGCGCCTCGCGCGCGACGTGCGCGAGACCACCGAGCGCGCCTCGCAGTTCGCGCTCGAGGTCGAGACCGCGGTCGCCGACGCCACCGCCCGCATGCGCGAGGCGCGCGAACGCGCGCTCGCGCGGCTCGAGGCGCCCGCGCCCGCGGCGGCGCCGTCCGGCGGCCGGGCGATGGACGACGCCCGCCGGCTGCTCGAGCGCGTGCGCGAGATGGTCCAGGACGCCGCGCGCAAGGGCGAACGGCTCTCGCAGGCCGGCGAGCGCGCCTCGCGTGCGGCCGAGCGGCTCGCGCGCCGCGTCGACGAGGAATCCGCGGAATCCGAGGCCCTCGCGCTGCGCCTCTCGCCGCCCGCGGCCGCGGCCGACGACCCGTCGGCGACGGCGGTCGAGCTGCGCCTGCTCCACGACGAGGCTCCCGCCGATGCGCCTGCGGCCGCGCGCCCGAAGG
>CAZIXL010000016.1:0-14521 GCA_964542885.1 uncultured bacterium | reverse complement strand
GATCGTCGGCGCGTTGAAGGCGCCGTGGCGACGCTCGCTGAGCGTGTACGCGAATGTCACCGGCGCGCGGCGCGCCGGGTTCGGGAACGCCTTGAGGCTGCCGTTCTGCAGCGGCCCGCCCACCGCGGCCGTGACCACCGGCGTCGCCGCCGGCGGCAGCGCGCTCGCGCGCGAGGGCGCCTGACCGAGCATGGTCCACGGCGAGGCCGTCGCGCTGCCCGACAGCACGGGCAGGCTGTAGGCGTAGAGGAGCGAATCGCGGTCGGGCGCGACCAGGTCGAGCGAACCGTTGCGGTCGAGGTCGGCCGCCACGAGCGAGCCCGCGGCGCCGGCGCCGGTCGCGAGCGGCCAGCCGTCGGGCACGTGGCCGTCGGGGCGCATCGCGGCGAGCAGGCCGCTGCCGTTCATCACGACGATTTCGGGATGGCCGTCGCCCTGCACGTCGACCGCGAGCGGCGGCGTGCCGGTGGCCAGGTCCTCGTCGGTGCTGCGCCGCGGCCAGCCCGGCGACGGCCGCCCGTCGCCGTTCACGAACGCGACGCCCGAGTGCACGCCCTGCACCAGTACCTCGGGGAAGCCGTCGCCGTCGGGATCGCCGGCGGCCAGCCCCGGCACCAGTGAATCGCCGAGCGAGGTGCCCCAGCCCGGGCGCGGATCGCCCGTCGCGCAGAACGCCCACAGCCGGTCCAGCTCGTTCACGACCAGCGTCGGCATGGCGCCGGCGCAGTTGCCCTCGGCGTACGCGCCCTCGCCGCCCATGCGCAGCCACAGGAACTCCGGTGTCGCACGGCCGGCCAGCGACTGCGGCCAGCCCTGCTGCAGGTGCAGGCCGCCGTCGTAGCGGAACACGGCCACCTGCCCGTCGGCGGTGCCCGCCGCGACCCACGACGTGTCCGAGATCGCGAGCGTCGCGCGTGCGGTCTGCAGCGCCGGCGGGCCCTGCCAGAACGCGAGGCGCCCCGCGACGGGGCCGGCCAGCGCCACGTCGCTCGAGTCGATCACGGCGCCGTCCATGCCGAGCGCGTAGACGCGGCCGTTCTCGGCGCCGACGAAGGCCACGACGCCCGGCCACACGCCCGCGAGGACCGGCGGCGTGGTCGCGTGCGCGGGCAGCCGCACCGGCCAGCCCGGCAGCGGCGCGCCGGTGTGGTCCACCAGCCAGACGCGGCCGCCCTGCGTGTCGGCGGCGTCGTCGAAGGTCGTCGTGACCGCGAACACCGCGGGTCCCTGCTCCAGGCCGGGGTCGCCGGTGAGCGTCGCGGCCATGACCCTGAGCGGCTTGCGGTCGAGCGTCGCGAAGACGTGCGAGGTGCCGTTCAGGCCCCGGCCGTCGGTGCGCACCGCGAAGAGGCACGTGCTGTCGCCGTGCGCCGCGGTCGTGTCGCCACCGGCCCAGCAGATCTCCAGCTTGCGGTCGCCGTCGGCGTCGATCGCGAGCGGCGCCGGGCCCCCGGGCGGGAAGTGGGCCACGACCGGGAACGCGGGCAGGCTCCAGGTGCGCAGCGCCCGGAAGTGCATCGTGCTGTCGGCGTCGTCGAGGAACTCGATCCGCACGTGCGGGCGCGAGCCCGTGTTCGGCCGCAGGTTCGGCGAGGTCGAGTCCGACAGCGACGGGTTCACGCTGCGCTGGTAGGGATCCAGCGGGCTGCCGAGGAGGTAGGGCGAACCGAGGTCGCCCAGGTCGTCGAGCCCGTCGGCCTCGATCACCTGCAGGCCCTGGCGGAACCAGTTCGTGTTGAGCCCGTAGTCGGGGTTGATGCGCAGCGAGCGTTCGAACGGCACCACGCTCTCGTCCACGTGCCACACCAGCAGGCCGCCGCCGGGCAGCAGCGCGTCGTACTCGAGGCTGTCGGGCTCGGCGGGGCCCAGCACCACGCGCGTGACCGAGTCCGCCTGCAGGCGCACCGCGGCCGCAGGGGCCTGGTAGCGGTTCTCGATGAGCAGGTACTCGTCGCTCGACAGCGGCACCTTCGCGAACTCGTTGTGCCGCTCGCCCGAGCGGAGCGCGATCGTGTCGCCCCACGCCGGCACCGGCTTGTTGAGGATGAGGTCGTGGACGCCCATGAAGTCGCGCTGGAACGGGTCCACGCTCGGCGGCAGCAGGCCGATCGCGTACACCTCGGTCGAGTCCGCGAGCAGGAGCCGCGAGCCGACCAGGTTGCCGCTGTCCATGAGCGACCAGTAGCCGCAGGTCGGGAAGCCGGTCTCGATGTCGTAGACGTCGAGGAAGCCGAACAGGTTGTGCCCGTTCTCGTGCGCGAGCACGCCGTTGATGGCCCCGAAGTAGCGGTCCTGGTTGATGGTCTCGGGGATGAACGAGCAGCGGTCGAGCGGCCGGTCGAGGTTCCACTGGGACGAATCGGCGAAGACGACGCGATCCGTGTCGGCCAGGAACACGGTGAAGGACGGGATGTCCTCCTTCGAGTCCTGGTTCACGTCGCTCTGCAGGTCGCCGCCCGCGTGCACGATCGTGAAGCGGTCGTACGTCTGCCACGGGATGCGCTGGCCGTTCTGCGCCGACTGCGTGTCGGCGGCGAAGAACATGGAGCGGAACATGTCGACCGCGGCGCGGTAGACGCCCTGCCCGAACGTCCACGGCCCGAGGTCCGCCATGTCGGTCAGGTGGTAGGCGCTGTCCTCCTCGGCCGGCCAGACGTCCACCTGCAGGACGGTCCGCCCGTAGGTCTGCGCCGCGACGTAGCGCTCGAGCGCCTGCGCGTGCGCGCGGTAGAACGACGCGTTGTGCGGCGGGCGGTCCACCGGTGGCGTCAGCTCGGAGTCGGGCAGCACCCCCAGGTCGAAGCGGCCGTCGCCGGTCGACGCGGAGCCGCCGCGGTCGTTCAGGAAGTCGATGCGCAGGAGCGCCATGCGGATCGTGTCGGGCGGCGCGAGCGCGGCGGCCGCGGTGGCGCTCGACGGCAGGGCGACGCGGCTGGCGGGGCCGTTCCAGCCGGCGCGCCGCGAGGCCGACGGGCCGAAGTCGATGCCGCGGTCCAGCGGCATGACCGCACGCTGGAACGCGAGCCCGTCGCGGTGGCGCGCCTCGAGCCGCGCGTTCTGCCTCTGCTCCGCGGGCGTGAGGATCTCCGCACGCACCGGCACGCCGCGCTTCGCGGCGGCGGCTGCGGCCTCGGGGCTGGTCACGCGGCGCAGGACGACGTCGCGGGCCGACGCGTCGGCCGCACCGGAGCAGAGTCCGAGTGCGGCCGCGGCGACGAGAACGAAGTGGCGGGAGTTCCGGAGGGAGGCGCGCACGCGCAGCTTCAGAAGCGGTAGCCCAGGGTGATCTTGTTGACGTTCGGCAGGCCGGAGTTCTTCGCCTGCGGGATGCTCGCGTAGTCGAGGCTCAGCCCCTTCCACTCGAGCCCGAGCCCGTAGGTGAGGTCCTGGATCTCGCCCAGCGGGTCGTCGTAGTAGCCGATGCGGCCGGCGATCTTGTCGGTGTACTTGAGCTCGGCGCCGCCGTTGTACGTGCGGAACTTGTTCGTGACGAGCGACTGGTTGAAATCGCCCACGACGAGCAGCCGCAGCTCCTGCGACGACATCGCCTCCCACGAGAAGCCGGTGCGGAGGTTGCGCGACAGCGGGCTCTTCTCGTCCTCGTTGAGGAACGTCACCGCGGGCCCGATGTTCTGGACGTTCACGCCCAGGTTCAGCTTGGCCGCCGGGATCCGGTAGAGCGCCGCGAAGTCCATGCCCATCGTCTGGCCGACGCCGTTGTTCCGCTCGGGCGCGAGCTGGATGCGGATGTACTTGAGCGAGGCGCCCACCGACAGGTCGGGCAGCAGCTTCGTGCCGTAGTAGATGGCCGGCGAGACCTCGTTCGAGGTGAACTGGCCGATCACGTTCCCGTTCTGGTCCGTCTCGTCGCTCGTGCCGTAGCTGAGGAACACGAGGCCGATGCCGAACGCGCCCCAGCCCTCGAGCGGCCGGACGAACGTCGCGTAGTTGTAGCTGACGTCGTCGGCCAGGCCCGGGACGAGCTTGGCGTAGGTGATCTCGACGGCCGACTTGTTCACGAACCCGAGGGAGGCCGGATTCCACCAGGTGACGCCGGTGGCGTCCTCGGCGAGGGCGACACCCGCGGCGCCCATGCCGTTCTGGCGCGCGCCGGGCTGGATGTCGAGCGACCGCCCCGTTCCCTGGGCACTGGCGATTCCGGTGATGGCCACGGCGGCGAGGCCGACCGCGGCGACGGTGGTAAGCAAGCGCATGAAATACTCCTCGATGGGTACGCGAGTCCCGCGGGGCGGGAAAGAAGGCACGGGATACTACACCGTCCCCCCCGTTTCGGTTCCAGTCACCCGGGGGCCCCCCGGGGAGGGGCTCCCCGGCGCAACCCCAAGGCGGCTCACCGGTTCAGGATCACGAACCGGCCCTGCTTGACCGCCTTCTGGTCGGCCCGACTGTCTCCTTCGGAATCGCGGCCGTAGGCGTAAACCTTGAAAACGTACGTGCCGTTGGCGAGCGGATCTCCCTCGGCGTCCCGGCCGTCCCACGGGACCTGGACCTGGCCGATCCCGCCGAACACCCGGAAGGTCCGGATCAGGCGCCCGCTGAGGGTGTAGACCCGGATCAGGGTGTTGAGCGAGTCGCCGGGCGCGTCCACGACGAAGGTCGCCCCCGAACCGGGCCCCCGGGAGGCCGCCGGGTTCGGGAACAGGTACGCGCGCTCGATGTGCAGGTCGGCCGTCTCGAGCACGTCGAACTCGATCGTCGCGGTCGAGCGGTGCTGCGCGGCGGAAAACCCGGTCGCGAGGTTGTCGGCCGCCGTCACCTTGATCCGGTGGTGCCCGACCGCCAGCCCGGGCAGCACGTAGCTCGCGACGCCGGACTGGTACGAATCGGCGGCGTAGCGGAACGACTCGCTCACGTCGGTCCGCGAGGTCGTGTTGTCGTCGAGCGTCACCACGATCGCGTTCTGCAGCGCGTGGCCCGTCGTCATGATGCCGCTCTCGTCGAACAGGTTGATCTGCAGCGTGGCGTCCGGCCGCACGGCCGTGGCCCCGCCGGCGAACGCCAGCGTGATGCGCGGGCCCTGGGTGTCGGTCGACGGCGCGGTGCCGCTCACCAGTTCGAAGGGCACCGAACCGGCGCCGTCCGAGTCGAACGCGTCGGCGCCCGAGCGGCCCTGCAGGTAGGCGCGCACGCGCGCGCGCGCGCCGAGCGTGGCGTCCATCCCGGCCACGAACCGTCCCTCGAAAACGCCGTTCGCGACCGAGACGTCGCCGTGGTAGAGCGGGCCGGCCGTGTAGAGGAAGGTCGGGCGGATCGTGTAGGGATTGCCGCACGCGGCCGGGGTCGTGTAGAGCGGGGCCGAGTCCTCGATCAGCATGCTCGCCACGCCGTCGAACGGCAGCGCGCCGCCGCCCGGCGCGTCGAGCACCTGGCCGCGGAACGTGACGGTCTGGCCGCGGGCCACCTGCGTGAGCGGCGCGCCCGTCTCGTCGTAGAGCGCGACGTCGGCGTACAGGCGCGGCAGGTTGAGCCGCGTGGCCGCGTCGCCCATCAGCTCGTACTTCGAGTTGTTCGTCTCGCTCAGGGCGCCGTCGATCTTGGCGGCGAGCAGCGCCGACGAGATCGCGACGTGGTACTGGCCGACGCCCGGCAGCACGTCGCCGCCCGCCTGCCCGATCCGGAGCGTGTCCCGCTGGAAGAGCCGCCGGAAGATATTCTGGTTGAGCTGCGAGTTCTGGCCGCTGAAGGCCTCGTCGGTCGCCGAGACCACCGCGACCGCGCCGTTGCCCGCCGTGGTCACCAGCCGCTCCCCCAGGCTCTGCACGGTCGGGTCGTTGAACTTGCCGACGTCGCACGACGCGGTGATCACCAGCGGCATCATGAGCCCGTTCGTGAGCGTGCCGGCATCGCTGTCGATGAACACGCTCTCGTCGGTCATCTTGAACGGGCTGCCGTGCCCCACGAAGTTCAGGATCGCGACGCCGTCGTTGATCTGGGCCTTGAGCGCCTGCCGGGCCTCGGGGCGCACCCCGAGCGTCGCGCTCGGGTACATGTGCAGGTAGATGTAGTCGCGATCGATGTGCCCCGGGAGCAGGCGGCCCAGGGCGTCGGTCTGCGCCACGTGCAGCCAGCCCAGCGGATCGCAGTCCCCCGGCTTGCCGAGCTGGATGTCGTCGTCGGCCAGGAGCAGCACGCGGTTCCGGTACTCGCCGATCGGGGCCTTCTTCTCGTACGCGAGCAGCTTCGAGTTCACGACCGAGAGCGCGGTCGCCTCGTCGTCCACCGGCAGCCGGCCGCCGTAGAAGTCGGGCACGAGCGAGTTGGGGTCGTCCACGTTCAGCAGCCAGTCGTCGGTCGCGTACTGGCGCAGCAGCTGCGACGAGAAATCGAAACCGCCCTCGTAACTGGGGAGCGGGCACGCCGCCTGGCCCTCCGGCGCGCGGCCGGTGATGTTCTTGAAGTCGTACGAGGCGTCGCCGAGGAACGTGATGAACGTCGGCTTGACGGTCCAGTTGTAGAAGGCCGCGCGCAGGAAGTTGCGGATCGCGGCCGGGTCGGTACGACCCCCGGAGAACTGGTCGTAGAGGGCCGACAGCGGGATCGCGAGCGCCTGGAAGCTCGAGCGCCCGACGATCGGCAGGCGCGCCCGCCGCGAATCGGCGAGCGCCTGGGCCGCCGGCGCGAAGGCGTCGTAGTAGATCACCACGTAGTCCGCGGCGTTGTCGGGAGCCCGCAGGTCGCGCGGCGTGGATTCGGCCGCGTCCACCATGCTCGTGCTCGCGACGCGGACGATGGAGACCAGCGAGTCCGGCACGACGAGGTAGCGCCGCTGCGCGGTCTGCTGGTCGTCGAACACCAGGTGCCGCGTGGTCCCCCCCGGCAGCGTGTCGTACATCGCCGAGGTCACCGCGATTTCGATCGGGGCCAGCGGGTCGGTGACGTCGAAGAGCCGCGGCGGCGTGACCCGGGCGAACGGGCCGATGTCGTAGTGGAAGGCGCCGGCGCCCTGGGGCGAACGGAAACCGAGGCTGTCGCCGACCGGCTGCAGGAACCGGCGATAGTAGAGGTCGAACCAGGCGAGCGCGCTCTGGTCCACGCTGCTCACCGGGCAGTTCGTCGTGACCTTGGGAACCCTGACTTCGATGTGGTTGCCGACGGCTCGCGCGAAGACCGCGGTCGAATCCAGCGTGCCCTGCCCCGGCGCGCCGAGGAAGTAGCCCTCGTCGCGCATCGCGTAGCCCTTCCACCCGAGGCGCTGGAAGGCGAAACCGTTCAGCGTGACGTCCAGGTAGTGATCGGGCGAGCTCGTGGAGCAGTTGCGGTCCGAGATCGACCACTGCCGCAGCCGGATCCGCGCCGGCTGCAGGCTGTCGGCGCCCGGCAGGTCGAAGTCGAGCGGCAGCGACAGGCCGCCGGACATGCTGCGCCAGAACCACTTTTCCCAGAACAGCGTGCTGCCCTTGGACGTCGCGTTCGGCCAGTACTCGATGTCCTGCTCGAAATGCCTGCGTGCGTCCACGGTGGTCACCGGCGGCGCCCCGGCGCGCACGGGCCTGGTGACGGGCACGATGCGCGCCGGCGGGCCCGTGAAGGGCTCCTCCGGGGTCTCGACGGTCAGGTAGTAGTAGTTCTTCGTCTCGTACGGATGGTTCAGGTAGACGGTGTCGGACAGCGACGCGTCGAAGTCGTTGGCCCAGCCGTTCACGCCCTGCGCGAAGAAGTAGAAGTAGTCGGGGTTGCAGGCGAACCGGCCGTCGGCGTACGTGCTGTCGCAGTTCTGCAGGTGGTCGGGACCGATGACGTCGGCGACCCCGATCGCGACCTCCCGCAGGTCGCAGGAGTCGCAGTAGTTCGCTTCGGGCAGTTGCGGAAATCCCGGCAGCGTGAACAGCCGCAGGCTGTCGAAGGCCGCGCCCTGGTTGGCGAACAGCTTGAGCGTGCGCACGCTCGAGACGTTCACCGCGTACAGGCCCGGCGCCGTGATCGCGATCTTCACCCACCTGTGGTGCGCGAAGACGCTGGTCTCCTCGAGTTGCGCGGCGTTCACCTGCGCGGGCGCGATCCCCATGCGCCGCGCCGCCGCCGCGAACGCGCGGGTCTCCGGCCGGCGCCACGCGCGCCCCTGCTCGTAGTTGACCAGCACGTCGCGGTACGTGACCTCGAACGCGTCGTTCGGTTCCGCCGGCGGGCCGAGTCCGTCCATCGGCTGCACGCGCACCTCGACGTCGACGCGGCGGGCGACCGCCAGCCGGCGCGCCGCGGGCTCGTACGCCGCCGGCCGGATCGCGATGCGGGCGATGCGCTGGTTGCGCAGCCAGTCGATGCCGAGCAGCCGGGCGGCCTCGGGCACCAGCGAGCCCTGCGCCGCGTAGGCGTCCTCGCGGCGGACCGTGGCGGCGGTCGGGCCGTCGGCGTCCCACGATTGCGGGGCGAGCAGCACGTCGTCGGTGGTCACCAGGTCGCTCGCGACCCCGTTCACGACCACCTCGCCGAGCGGCGGGATCGCGACCGTGACGACGCGTTCGGGCAGCGCCGGCTCGCCGGGCCGGCCGGTGCGCTGGTAGCCGTCGACGTCGAGCAGCCGGCGCTGGTCCTCCGCGCCGAGTTCGGTGAGCGAGGCGGCCGGAACGTCGACCGTGAAGCGGACCGCCCCGGGTGTCGCCGGCGCGAGACGGACGCGCAGCGGCGCGGCGGCGGCCGCGGAGGCGAGCAGCAGCGCGGCGACGATCGCCGCGCAGGCGGCGGGCGTGGTGCGAAGGCCGGGCATGAGTGGACCGCGCGTGCGCGTCAGAACTTCTCGGCTTCTTCGACGAGCATCACGGGGATGTCGTCCACGACCTTGAAGCGCAGCTTGCAGGCCCCGCACGAGAGCTTCTGGCCCGCTTCGTCGTAGGCCAGGTCACCCTTGCACTGGGGACACACCAGGATGGCCAGCAGTTCCGGGCTGAGCGCCATGGGACTCCTCGGAAACCGGTAGGACGTGCCGGAGGGACGAAAACTCGGCCCCGGATCGGGGCCAGGAAACGGGTAGCCAGCGTCGCGGAGTGGTCCCTCTCGGTCCCGGGCGGGTTGCAAGACGCGGCGAGTCTAGCAACCCGAAATTCCGAGGGTCAAGCGTCGGCCCCCGAGAACACGCCGATGCGACGGAACTTGTCCGCACGCCGCCGCACCAGTTCCTTCCCCGGTACCCCGGAGAGGTCCGCGAGGTTCTCACGAAGCGAGGCGGCGAACGTGGCGGCCGCGGCGTCCCAGTCGCGGTGGGCGCCCCCGACCGGCTCCGGGAGCACGCCGTCGACGATCCCGAGCGACTCGAGGTCCGGGGCGGCGAGGCGCAGCGCTTCGGCGGCCTTCGCCCCCTGCTTGCCGTCCCGCCACAGGATCGACGCGCAACCCTCCGGCGAGATCACCGAGTAGACCGAGTTCTCGAACATGAACACGCGGTCGGCCACGGCGATCGCCAGCGCTCCGCCGGAGCCGCCCTCGCCGATCACGTACGTCAGGATGGGCACCTCGAGCACGGCCATCTCGCGCAGGTTGACCGCGATCGCCTCGGCCTGGCCCCGCTCCTCGGCGCCCAGCCCCGGGTAGGCGCCCGAGGTGTCCACCAGCGTCACGATGGGTACGTGGAAGCGGTCGGCGACCTGCATCAGCCGGAGCGCCTTGCGGTAGCCCTCGGGGCTCGGCATGCCGAAGCGGCGGTACAGGTTCTCCTTGGTGTCGCGCCCCTTCTGCTGGCCGATCAGCATGACGGCCCGGTCGCCGAACCACGCCAGCCCGCCGACGATGGCGGGGTCGTCGCCGAAGTGCCGGTCGCCGTGCAGCTCGCGGAACTCCGTGAAGCAGCGCTCGACGTAGTCGAGGAAGTAGGGCCGCTTCGGGTGGCGCGCGATCTGCACGCGCTGGTAGCGCGTGAGGTTGGCGTAGATCTCGCGGCGCATGGCGTCGGCCTTGCGCTCCAGCTCGCCCAGCTCCGCACCCGCCTCGAGCCCGCGTTCGGCCGCGGTCGAGCGCAGCTCCTGGATCTTCTGCTCCAGCTCGAGCACCGGCTTCTCGAAGTCCAGCCAGACGGTCACGACGCCCCCTTCCACCAGCGCACGCGGCAGCTGGGCATGCGCTGCTTGAGCCCGGCCACCAGCGCGTCGGCCTGTGCGACGCGCCGGCTGCGCGCGCGCAGCGCGAGCCGCGAGTGGTCCGGTTTCACGATGAACAGGTGCACCTCGGACTCCCCGGGGTGCGCGGCGAGCACCTCGTCGATCGCGACGACGCGCTCCTCCGTGAGATCCTCCGCCTTCACTTCGATCTGCAGCACGGGCCGGAACTGCTCGCGCGCCTGCGCCCACGGCCGCACCTCCGACAGCAGCAGGCTCGGCCCGAAGTCGCCGCGCACCTCGACGCGTCCCGACGCGATCACGATGGCGTCGGCCTGCAGTTCGCCGCGGCACTGCTCGAACGTGTCGGGAAACACGGTGGCCTCGCCGCGCCCCGACAGGTCCTCGAGCACGACCTTGGCCATGAGCTTGCCCGCCTTGGTCGAGAGCTGTTTCACCTCGGCGACGATGCCCACGACGCGCACGTCCGCGCCGCCGCCCGCCTCGAGCGCCAGCGCGATCGGATGGGTCGCGATGCGCTCGATCTCCTCGCGCAGCTCGGCGAGCGGGTGGTCGGTCAGGTAGAAGCCGAGCGACTCCTTTTCCTTCGCGCTGCGCTCGCGCGCGGTCCACGCCGGGACCGTGGGCAGCGGCGGGTCGCCCACCTCGACAGTCGCGCTCGCGTCGCCGCCGAAGAGCGACGCCTGCCCGCTCGCCCGCGCGCGGTGGACCGAGGCCGCGTGGTCGAGCGCCATTGCGGCGCCGGCGTGCAGCGCCTCGCGCGTCTCGCCCAGCGCGTCGCAGGCGCCCGAGCCGACCAGGCTCTCGAGCTGGCGGCGGTTGAACGCGCCCGCCGGCAGCCGTCCCGCCAGGTCGTAGAGGCCCGTGAACGCGCCGCCCTCGGCGCGCGCCGCGATCAGCGACTCGACGGCGCCCTGCCCCACGTTGCGCACGGCCCCGAGCCCGAGCCGGATCTTCCCGTCCTCGATCGTGAACTTGAACTCGGAACGGTTCACGTCGGGCGGCAGCACGTCGATGTTCATGCGCCGCACTTCCTCGAGCAGCACCTGGACGCGCGCGCTGTCGTGCATTTCCGACGACAGCGTGGCCGCCATGAACTCGGCCGGGTAGAGCCCCTTCAGGTACGCGCACTGGTAGGCGACGAGCGCGTAGGCGGCCGAATGGCTCCTGTTGAAGCCATAACCCGCGAACTTCTCCATCGTCGCGAAGATGCGCTCGGCGACCTTCGCGGGGATCTTCGACGACTTCGCGCAGCCCTCGATGAACTGGGCGCGCTTCTTCTCCATCTCCTCCTTGTTCTTCTTGCCCATGGCGCGGCGCAGCTCGTCGGCCTGTGCCATGGAGAAGCCGGCCAGGTCGTGGGCGGCGGCCATGACCTGTTCCTGGTAGACGAAGACGCCGTAGGTGCCCCTGAGGATCGGCTCGAGCTTCGGATGGTCGTACTTCGCGACCTGGCGGCCGTGCTTGCAGTCGATGAAGTACGGGATGTTCTCCATCGGGCCCGGCCGGTAGAGCGCGTTCATGGCCGTCAGGTCGCCGAAGACCGTCGGCTTGAGGCGCTTGAGGTAGTCGCGCATCCCGCTCGACTCGAACTGGAAGATCGCGACCGTGTCGCCGTCCTGGAAGACCTTGTAGGCGCGCTCGTCGTCGAGCGGGACGGCCGCCCAGTCGATCTCGCGGCCGTGGTGTCGCTTCACGAGGCGCAGGCACTCGTCGAGCACCGACAGCGTGCGCAGGCCGAGGAAGTCCATCTTCAGGAGGCCGGCCTTCTCGACCGACTTCATGTCCCACTGGGTCGTGACCGTGCCGTCCTTCTGGCGGTAGAGCGGCACGTAGTCGACGAGCGGACCCGGCGTGATGAGCACGCCGGCCGCGTGCGTCGACGCGTGGCGCGCGAGACCCTCGAGCACGCGCGCGCTCTCGAGCAGTTTCGCGTGCTTCGGGCCCTGCTCCGGCAGCGCCTTGAGGTCGGGCGACTGGTCGAGCGCCTTCTCGAGCGTCATGCCGAGGTCGTCGGGCACCATCTTCGCCATCTTGTTCACTTCGGCGACCGGGAACCCGAGTGCGCGGCCCACGTCGCGGATCACGCCCTTCGCACCCATGGTTCCGAACGTGATGATCTGCGTGACGCTGCCCTCGCCGTACTTGTCCTTCACGTACTGGATGACCTCGCCCCGGCGGAGGTCGTCGAAGTCGATGTCGATATCCGGCATCGTGACGCGCTCGGGGTTGAGGAAGCGCTCGAAGATCAGGTCGTGCTGGAGCGGGTCGACCTCGGTGATGCGCAGCGCGTAGGCCACGAGCGAGCCCGCCACCGAGCCACGGCCCGGTCCGACGCCGATGCCGTGCGACTTCGCGAAGAAGATGAAGTCGCGCACGATCAGGAAGTAGGACGCGAAGCCCATCTTGCAGATCACGTCCAGCTCGTACGCGAACCGCGCCTTCATCGCCTCGCCCACGCCGCCGGGGAAGCGCGCGGCCAGTTCCTTCCACGCCAGGTCGCGGAAGTAGGATTCGGCGTCGTGCACGCCTTCGGGCAGCGGGAACTCGGGCAGCAGCGGCTTGCCGAAGCCCATCTGCAGGTTGCAGCGCTCGGCCACGGCGAGCGTGTTCGTGATCGCCTCGGGGAAGTCGGCCAGCGCCCGCTTCATCTCGTCGGGCGTGCGGAAGTGCAGGCCCGCCAGCGCGCGCATGCGCTGCGCCTCGTCCACCGTCTTGCCCGTCTGGATGCAGATGAGCACGTCCTGCGCGCTCGTGTGCCCGGCCTCGAGGTAGTGGCAGTCGTTCGTGCCGACGATCGGGATGCCCGTGCGCGCGGCGAGCGCGCGCACCTTCTCGCGGATCTTCGCCTCGATGTCGAGCCCGTGGTTCTGCACCTCGAGGAAGTAGTTCTCGGGCCCGAACATGTCGCGGTACATCATCGCGGTCTTCAGCGCCTGCTCGTCGCGATCCTCGAGCAGGTCCGAGGCCACCTCGCCCTTGGGGCAAGCGGACAGGGCCAGCAGGCCGGCCGCGTGCTGCGAGAGCGCGTCGTGGTCCACGCGCGGCTTGTAGTAGAAGCCCTCGAGGTAGGCGAGCGAGGAGAGCTTCATGAGGTTCTTGAAGCCCGTCTCGTCGCGCGCCAGCAGCACCAGATGGTGCGCGGTGTCCTTCGGGGTGCGGTCGGTGCGCGCACCGCGCGTGACGTAGGCCTCCATGCCCACGATCGGCTTGACGCCCGCCTTGCGCGCCTCCTGGTAGAACTGGACCGCGCCGAACATGGCGCCGTGGTCGGTCAGGGCGAGCGCCGGCATCTGCAACTCGGCGGCCTTGCGGACCATCGCGGGGATGGCCGAGGCGCCGTCGAGCAGCGAATAGTCGCTGTGGTTGTGCAGGTGGACGAAGTCGGAATGCTTCATGGCACGTCCGGCGAGCGGTATCGAGGGTGGGAAACCCGGACGCGGGCCCGGGAACGCGTGGAGTCCCGCGTGCGCGGCTGCGCGGGAGCGGCGTTCATCGACCGCCGGAATCTAGCACAAAGGTCCCGCGCCGGGTCGCCGCGTTTCCGGCGCGATCCACCACGCGCAGCACGTAGTGATGCGTGCCCGCCGCGGGCCGCACGAGCGGCCGCCAGCGGAGCTGTTTCGCCTCCGGGTCCCACTCGGTGGGCACGCGCACGCCGTCGACCTCGAACGCCGACGCCGATGCGTCGACGCCGCTGCCGCGCTCGGTGACGCCCGCGACGAGCTGCCACCGCGAGTAGGGCGAGCGCTGCGCCGCCACGGGCGCATGGACGCGCGCCCAGGGCGCGAGCGTGTCGCGCATCACCGCGAAGTCGCCCGCGTCCGACGACACGGCCGAGAGCGCATTCGCCTCCGCTGGCGTGCCGCCGACGCCGTCCCACGTCGAGCCGCCGCGCCGGTACACGCCGAGCCCCTGCGCCGCTTCGCCCTCGCCCACCGGCAGCACCACCGTGAGCGAACGCCGGAACGGCAGGTCCGCCGGAGCGACCTCGAGGCGTGCGCCGGCCGCCTCGAGGCCCTGCGCGCGGCTGCCGGCGGCCACGCGCGTCCGCGTGAGCAGCAACTCGGGCTGGAAGAGATCGGCCGCCGCGAGCTCGAGCCGCATGCCGGGCGCGGGCACGATCGCGGCGTCCGCGGGCACGCGCCAGAGCGACCAGCCCGACGACAGCGACCACTCGGCGCCGGCGAGGCGGCCCTTCAGCTTCGGCTCCGCGGGCACGCCGACCATCGCGGCTTCGGCGATCGCCACCCAGCCGTGGCCGTCCCAGGTCGCGGGCGCCGACGACACGCCGCCGTCGAGCGTGAGCGCGACGCCCGTGAGCCCGGCGGGCGCCGACGTCACGCGCACGCGCAGGCGCTGCCCCGGCAGCACCGCGAAGCGCCACTCCGGTTCGCGCGGCTTCGTGCCCGCCTTCGCGGTCACGGGTCCCGCGTGCAGCGGCGGCGGCCCGT
>CAZIXL010000015.1:0-14534 GCA_964542885.1 uncultured bacterium | reverse complement strand
GGGTTGCCGTCCTTGTCGTTCACCTTGAGCTTGCCGCTCTCGAAGTTGCGCACGCGGAGCGACACCTTGCGCTTCGCCGCGAACGGGTTGGTCCACCACAGCCCCGGCCGCCGCTCGGTGCCCACGTACTGGCCGAACAGGGTCACGACCGCGCCCACGTTCGGGTCCACGACGAAGAAACCGCCCAGCAGCACGAGCAGGACCACGCCCACCACGGCGCAGAAGATCACCAGCCCGGCGGCGCCGTTCGCCGCCCCCCAGATGATGCCGGCGACCATGGCGACCAGCAGCAGCGGCAGCACCACCAGCATGAGCATCCCGGAACTGAACGAAACGAGTCTCTCGCGGATCATGTTCGGCCTCCTCCTTCGGTTGGCTAGCAGGATGATATCACCGTGCTAGCTGTCCCTTCTACGGGAACCGCTTTTCGGGGGTTGCGCGGGCGGGCGTTTCCCGAGAGGCTGTTGCGCCGAAAGGACTTGCCCTTGAACGACCCGACCCTCGAACTCGTCGCGCTGGGATTCCAGGCGCTCTGCACGCTGGCGCTGGCCGGCGTGCACTTCGGCCTGTGGCGCACGCAGGGCCGGCCGTACCACCTCAGCTGGTCGCTCGCGTGGACGTTCTACGCCATGCGGCTGGGCGCGATCTCGTTCTACCTGGTCACGCGCCACGAGGTGTGGCTGTTCGCGCACCAGACGGTCACGGGCTGGGCGGCGTTGCTGCTGCTGTACGCCGCGCTCCAGTTCAACAGCGGACTGCGCTTCCGCCCGGTCTACGCACTGGCCGGCATCGCCTCGCCCGTGTGGGCGGCGTTCGCGATCTGGGGCATCCGCAACTTCGCCATCGCCGGCATCTCGTCGATCGTGCTGCTGTTCATCGTCACCGCGTGGACCGCGGCCGTGTTCTGGAGCCGCGAACGTCATCACCACTCGACGGGCTCACAGATCCTGGCGTGGGCGTTCACGCTGTGGTCGCTGCATCACCTGGACTACCCGCTGCTGCGCTCGCAGGGCGCCGGGCTGCTCTACGGCGTGTTCGCCGACGTCGCCATCATCGTGCTGGTCGCGCTCGGCACACTCGTGCTGGTGCTGGGCGAGGGCCGGCGCGTGCTGGCGCAGCGCACGGCCGAGCTGGAGCAGCTCACGCGCCTGCTGCTGCGCGCCCAGGAGGAGGAGCGGCGGCGCATCGCCCGCGAGCTGCACGACGAGGCCGGCCAGGCGCTCACGGCGCTCAAGATCGAACTGGACCTGGAGGGCCGCAAGGACGCGAGCGCGCTCGCGGCGCGCGCGCTGGCGCAGGTGCGCGACCTCAGCAACCTGCTCCGGCCGCAGGCGATCGACGACCTGGGGCTCATGCCCGCGCTGCGCGGCATGGCCGAGGACTTCGCCGCGCGCACCCGGCTCGGGGTCGAGATCGCCGCGCCCGAGAACGCGAGCTGCCCGCCCGAGATCGCCATGACGATCTATCGTGTCGGGCAGGAGGCGCTCACGAACGTCGCCCGCCACGCGGGCGCGAAGCGCGCGTGGCTCACGGTGGAGTTCGACGAGCGCGAGGCGCGGATCGTGATCGAGGACGACGGCCGGGGACCCGACGCGACGATGAAGCCGCACCTGGGACTGCTCGGCATGCACGAGCGCGTCGTCGGCGTGGGCGGCCGCCTGCACCTGGGCCGAGGCGCGGCCGGCGGCATGCGCGTCGAAGCGACGCTGCCGATGGGAGGACCCGCATGAAGCAAGGGGCGAACGTGCGCGTGCTGCTGGCGGACGACCATCCGCTCGTGCGCGCCGGCATCCGCAAGGTGCTCGAGCAGCAGCCGGCGGTCGAGGTGGTGGGCGAGGCCGGCGACGGCGACGAGGCGCTGAAGCTGCTGGGCGAACTGGAGCCCGACCTGCTCGTCCTGGACCTGAACATGCCGAACCGCGACGGGTTCGCCGTGCTCCGCGACGCGCGCGACGCCGCGCCGGGCGTGCGCATCCTCGTGCTCACGATGCACGCGTCGGTCGAGTACGTCTCGCGCGCGGTGCGCGAAGGCGCCGACGGCTACCTGCTCAAGGACACGGCGGTGCAGGACCTGGCGGCCGCGATCGCGTCGGTCACGGCCGGGCGGCCGTACTACAGCGAGGTCGCGCAGCGCGCGCTGGCCGACTCGCTGCGCCGTCCGTCGGACCAGGCGTCGCGCCTCGACCGGCTCACCTCGCGCGAACGCGAGGTGCTGGTCGGCGTGGCGCGCGGCCAGACCACAAAGGAGATCGCCGCGGAGTTCAACATCAGCACGCGCACCGTCGAGACGCATCGCGCCGCCATCATGCGCAAGCTCGACATCCGCTCGGTCGCGCTGCTCACCCAGTTCGCGATCCGCGAAGGGCTCATCGAGCCGCCGCCCGCGAGCTGAGCGCGGCGACGGCGAGGTCCACGGTCGGCCACCGGCTCGCCGCCCCGCCGCGCCCGCGGCGGGCCCGCCCCGAAAAGACCCGCAATGGGCCTTCAGGCCCATGTCCGAATATCGGCGCAACCCGTTGCGAATGCGTTCAGCTAAGTAGTCCTACGGAGCCCGAATTCGGTGAATGTTCGAATGGCCTGAACACGCGCGGGGACCCGATATTCCAGTCCGTGATGATCGGGCTGCGGGGTATTACGAATCGGACCGTCGTTCTGGTCCTGGTCCTCGCCACCGGGGGGTGGGTGGGGACCTCGGCGGCGGGTGGAGCGCAGGCTTCGCTGGCGCTCCCCGTCGCCACCTCTGCCGACAGCGCCGCCCGCGACACCGCCGTGCGTCTCATCGCCCCGCCGGTCCTCCGCATGGCGGACACGGTCACGGTGCTCAAGCCCATCGAGGTGCAGGGCGAGCGCTCGCTGACGCCCGACCGCAGCAGCGCGACCACCGTGCGCATGGACCGCGGCCGCGTCACTCGCTTCCTGCCCAACACCGCGGCCGACGCGCTCGTCGCCGTGCCCGGCGTGGACATCGTCAGCACCGGCCCGTGGGCCTCGCACGTTTCGATGCGCGGCCTCTCGGGCGAGCGCGTGCTGGTGACCGTCGACGGCGTGCGCCTCCAGTCCGGCCGCGGGCACGGCGCCCAGACGTCGCTCGTCTCGGTCGACAAGCTCGAAGGCGTCGAAGTGCAGCCCGGCGCCAGCAGCGCGCAGTTCGGCTCCGACGCGCTCGGCGGCGTGGTCGAGCTGAGCACGCACCGCACGCTGCTCGCGCCCGAGCGCCGCACGACGCTCGCGGTGAGCACCCGCGGCGCGCTGCCCGGCGACAACTACGACGAGAGCGCGCGCATCCGCTGCGTGGGCCCGGGCCTCGGCGGCGAGGTGTTCGGCAGCATGTCGAGCCTGCGCGCGCTGACGACGCCTTCCGGCGACGTGCCGAACAGCGGCTACCGCGACCAGGACGTGTCGGTGCGCACCCAGGCGCAGCTCGGCGCCGGCGTGTTCGACTACGAGCACTCGACGCACTCGGGCTACGACATCGGCCTGCCGGCGTTCACGTCGTCGGCCGGCTCGAGCGCCCGGTTCCCGCTGCAGTCGCGCGACGCCGACCGCTTCGAGCTGTCGATGCCCGAGGCGGGCCTGCGGCCGGCCATGCGCCTGCTGGGCGTGCAGCAGCGCTTCCGCACGCACTACGACGAGACCGTCGTCGACAGCCAGTTCGTGCGCGGCCGCTACGTCGCGCAGCGCACGAACGTGGCGCGCGACCGCCTCACGACCTGGTCGCGCAGCGTGCAGCCCAGCGTGCGCTACGGCGCGTTCCGGCTGTTCGGCGAGTGGCGGAACGAGAACACGAGCGGCCCGCGGGTCACGCAGACGACGCTGGTCAACGCGGCCGGGTCGGTGACGTCGGACACGCAGACGCCGTCCGAGAGCGTCCCGCCGGCGAAGCGCGAGGCGTGGGCGGGCGGCGCGGCGGGCTCGGCGACCTGGAAGAAGTTCCGGCTCGAGTCGAGCGTCCGTTACGACCGGCTGCGCTCGCAGGCGGACTCGACGGTCTACAGCTTCACGCCGCGGCTCGACGTGACCGACCAGCGCACGAGCGGCGAGGTCGGCCTGTCGCGGCCGATCGGCCCGTGGACGCCGTACGCGCGGCTCTCGTCGGGCTTCCGCGCGCCGAACCTGGAAGAGCGCTACTTCAACGCCACCGTGCACGGCGGCCTGCGCGTGTTCGGCAACCCCGACCTGGTGTCGGAGCGTTCGGGCACGACCGAGATCGGCCTGCGCGCGAACGACGCGCTGTTCGGCGTCGTGCGCGGTTTCCGCGTGTCGGCCTATCGCTCCGACGTGCGCGAGATGATCACGCTCAAGTACCTCGGCCAGCTCTACCTGGTGCCGCGCTTCCAGTACACCAACATCCACCGCGCGCGTCTCGAGGGGATCGAGACCGAGACCGACCTGCGGATCGGCCGCGTTCAGGCGATTCTCGGTGCCGGCTTCCCCCGGGGCACGGACGTCGAAACCGGCAAGCCGCTCGTGGACATCGGGGCCGCGCGCGCGACGGTGGACCTGCGCACGGCCGCGCCGCGCTTCGTGCCGCTGGGGCTCGTGACCGTGCGCGTGCGCTGGACCGACGCGACCCGCGGGGACGCGAGCGAGGGCGCCGAGCTGCTCGCGCACCCGTCGTTCTGGACGGTCTCCAGCGAGGTCAGTGGCAGCTGGTCCGGCGTGCGGCTCACGCTCGCCGTGAAGAACCTCACCAACGAGCGCTATCGCGAACCGCTCAGCTTCCTCGACGAACCCGGCCGCACGTTCTCGCTCGCGGCCCGTTGGGAGGGGACGGTGGGCGCGCTCTCGATGCGCGGGAGTCGCCAGTAAATGCGTGCCAGGTCCATGCTTCTCGCTCTCGCACTGGCGGCCGGCGTTTCGGCGCCGGCCGCCGCACGCACCACCGCCAACCCGGCGGGCCGGCTCGTGCTGGGGCCCGACGGGCCCACCGCGCAGCCGCTCGTCGCCAGCTCGTCGCAGGCCGTGAACGTCGGCCTCGCGGCCGGCGCGGTGCAGATCGACTCGACCTGGTACGACCTGCAGGACATGGGCTCGATGGGCCAGCACGTCGTCGTCGGTCCCGACGGCCGCGTGCACGTCTCGTGGCAGGACGAGTTCTGCGAACTCGACGGCGTCTGCCCGCCCAACCTGTCGCTGCCGAATCCGCACCCGAATCGCGGACAGGGCTACGCCTACCGCGACGCGCTCGGCACCTGGCACAACCTGGGCAAGGTGCGCGACCCCAACCTCGCGGCGCTGCACTGCTGCGCGCTGCCCGACGAGATCGGCGGCTTCGGCAGCCTCGCGCTCGCGCCGAGCGGCCGCGTCGCCGTCGCCCAGCACATCAACGAGGAGAGCTGCGACCTGCGCGCGCAGTTCGACTACCAGACGTCGGTCGGCGGCACGACGTGGTCGGGGCAGCTCCCGTCGTTCGTCACGCCGAGCGGCAACAGCTTCCTGTTCCCGCAGGTGGCGCCCACGCCGTCGGGCGGCTTCACGCTCATGGGCGAGGTGCCCGAGGCCGGCAGCTACGCCGAGGTGAACCAGATCGGCGTGAGCTGGTTCCCGGGCGGCAACACGACCTACACGTGCTTCAACTTCCAGGGCGGCGCGTGGACGCTGCCGGCGCCGGTCTCGCTCTTCCGCGACGGCTTCCCGGCCTTCCCCGCCATCGCCACGTCGTCGAACGGGCGAGTGGGCATCGCCGTCGGCGACTTCGGCGGCAACGTCTACCTGATCGAGTCCTCGAACGGTTCGTTCGCCGCCGGCACGATCACGATCCGCAACCTCACGAACTACACCGACGCGCAGGTCACCGCGGCCGACTCGACCTCGACCCAGTACCGCGCGTACGTCAACTGCGCGATCGCCTACAACGACACGACGCCGAACGTCGTCTGGAGCGAGCTGCAGGCGCGCCGCGTGGGCGGCGTGGTGCAGTTCTACGACTGGCACAGCCGCATCCGGCTCTGGAACAGCCTGCGCGGCCCGTCGACCGTCTACCAGGTGCCGGCCGGCGTGGCCGACTCGTACGACAACATCGACAACGGCCTGAACGGCCCGCTGTGCGGCTTCAACACGATCACGGTCGACTGGCCGCAGGTCGGCTTCTCGGAAGACGGCTCCGAGACGTACGTCGCGTGGCTGCGGTTCGTGGACGGCCAGGTGGACCCGACCGCCGACGAGCAGTTGACCGGCATCTGCACGGGCACCGGCTTCGGCGACATCGCCTGCAGCGTGGCGGTGGGCGCCGCGGGCGCGTGGAGCGCGCCGGAGAACCTCACGAACACCCCCAACTGCGACGAGCGCTTCTTCTCGCTCGCGCCGCGCAATCCCGGCGGCCGGCTGCACCTGGTGTTCCAGGCGAGCGCCACGAACGAGGCCGGCAGCGCGATCATCGGCGACCGCGGCGCCACGCCCGGCAACGTGCTGCGCCGGATCGCCTACCTCGAGAAGCGCCCGGCCGCGAGCCGGCTCGACGTGTCGCCGACCGTCGCCGCGGGCCTGCCGTCGCTGCGCGTGTGGCCGAATCCCGTCTTCGGCGCCGTGCGCATCCGCTTCGACGCGGGTGCGAACGCGCCCGCCGGACGTCGTGCCGAGGTCTACGGCATCGACGGTCGGCGCGTCGCCTCCCTGCCGCTCGTGTCGGGCAGCGCCCTCTGGGACGCGCACGACGCTGCGGGCGGCCGGGTCCCCGCGGGCGTCTACTTCGCCCGTCTCTCCGACGATCCCGCGACGAGCGCGGTTCGTTTCGTGGTCGCGAGATGAGCGCCGTGCTCGTTCCGCGTGTCGATCCATCCTGCTGAGGAGGCAGTCATGCACCCCGTTCGTACCATCCTTGCGACCGCCCTCGCGCTCACCCTCGCCGCCGGCTCCGCCGGGGCCGTCACGGTGATCGAGGATCACTTCACCGGTGGCGTGCCCCAGCTGAACTGGCTGACCGGGTTCAACACGAACCGCAAGCTCGAGGGCGGCGTGCTCGATCCTTCGAACCCGGCGTACGCGAACCCGTCCGGTGACCACGCGGTCGGCGTGCTGACGACGGCGGTCCCGGACAGCGGCGGCATCGCCCTGTCGTGCACGGACCCGCTCGGCCAGGCCGACTACACGTGGGAGGGATGGATCAACATGGGCAACGGCGACTCGCGCCGCGGCCTCGTGCTTCGTGCGGACTACCCCAGCAATTTCCAGAGCTGCTACCAGTTCGTGATCTACGCCGGCCTCGCGCAGATCCAGTTCCGCAAGCTGCTCGGCCAGGTGCCGACCTCGATGGGCACGTGGATCACGGGCACGCTGCCCGGCGGCGTGCCGGCGCTGAACAGCTGGCACTACATGAAGGTCGAGGCGGTGGCGAACCAGTTCCGCTGCTGGTGGGACAACACCGAGCTGACCGCGGGCAACCCGATCGTCGACGCGACCGACCCGCTGCTCACCGGCTTCGTCGGCGTCTACAGCTTCAACTTCAGCGCGGGCGGCATCACCACCTACTTCGACGACCTCGTGCTGTCGACCGAGAACGTCGTGCCGACCAACGCGACGACGTGGGGCCGCCTGAAGTCGCTCTACAAGTAGCCGGTTCCCCGCGCCGCCACGGCGCGGAACGCGAGGCCCGGACCCGCCAGGTCCGGGCCTTCGCGCTTTCCGGATCGCGCGGCAACCGCGCGGGTGGACGCGCTCCGGGGACCCGCCGCCGCCCGGCCCGGCAGGCGCCGCTCAAGCGCCCGCCGCGAAGGGCCGAGAACCCCAGCGGCCCGCGCTCCAGCGCGCGGCCGTGCCCGTCGCGCCCCGGAGCCGGCGCCGGGCTCCCGCGCCCCCGACTTCCCGCCGCCGCACCGACACCGGGCGCACGACCGCAGGCCCGGGAGGCCCACCCGTGAGATTTCCCCTCGTCGCCGCGCTCCTCGTGGCCGGCGCGCTCGCCGCCGCACCCGCCCACGCGCTCAACGAGCGCGTCTGGCTGCAGGTCACCGGCGGTGGCGCGACCTACGGCATGGACAACCTGAACCAGGTCCTGAGCGACTACAACGCGTCCATCGCCGGCGCCGCGCCGGCGTTCCCGCTCGTCCGCAACGGCCTCGGCCTGGGCGTGGCGGCGGGCGCGGAGCTGCCGAACCGCTGGACGATCGGCATCGGCCTGGACCGGCTGTACGCCGAGACCAAGGCCTCCGACGCCTCGGGCGCCGAGCGCGACCAGTTCACCGCGAACGCGTGGCGGCTCTTCGCCGAGTACGCGCTGCGCCCGGTGCCGTCGAGCGGGCTGCGCTTCGGCCTCGGCATCGGCCTGCTGGGCGAGAGCGGCAAGATCACCCAGTCGGTCCCCGGCCTCGCGCCGGTCGACTACAAGCTGAGCGGTTCGGCGCCGCTCTACGAGGCGTACCTCGGCGGCGACCTGTGGGTCGCGCCGCAGTTCGCGCTCACCGCGGCCGGCGGCTACCGCTACGCGCGCCTGCCCGAGACGATGCTCGAGCGGTCCGCCGTGTTCATCAACGACAACGGCGAAGCGCTGGAGCTCGACTACTCGGGCCCCTACTTCCGGTTCGGGGTCAAGCTGCTGGGCCGCTCGTCCGCGGACTGAGCGCGGCGCGCCGCGACGCGCGGCCCGGACCCACCGCGGATCCGGGCCGCGTCGCGTTCGCGCGGCCTCACCGCCGGCGGCGTTTCGCGCCGGCCTTCGCCGGGCGCTTCACCGGCACGCCGTCCGCCGCGTCACCGCGCTTCGCGGCCGCGAGCAGCGCCTTCGGCGCGCGCACCTCCATCGCCAGCAGCGCGTGCGAGAGCGTCTTGCCCTGCGCGTCCAGTCTCAGGCTCACGGTGCCGCCGCCTCCGAGCGCCTCGTGCAGGAGGAAGTTGAGCGCCCACAGGTTCGGCACCTCGTGGCGTTCGACCTTCCCCAGGCAGATGCCCCTGAAGCGCCGCTTCACCACGGCGGCGGTGATCGTCTTCGCGAGCCACGGGTAGATCTCGGGCGCGCGCGCGACCAGCCCGATGTTCGCCGTGTCGCCCTTGTCGCCGCTGCGCCCGTGCGCCAGCGCCGAGAGCGGCACGCGCACCGTGCCCGCTGCGCCCTTCGCCTGCGGCCACTCGGGCTTCGGCAGCGCCGCGGGCTTCGCCGGCGGCAGCACCGGCGTCGGCCACTCGAGCGCGCGCTCGCCCGCGGCGGTCGCGAGCCGCGGCCGCACGAGGTCGCGCGGCACCAGCGCGGGCCAGTACGCGACGACCTCCTGCGCCTGCGGGCGGCCGCCGGTCACCGCGACGCCGGGAGGGCCGGACAGGATCACGGCCGGCACCATCTTCGAGAACGCCTCGATCTTCGCGCGGTCGTGGTCGCGCACCGACAGCCGCAGCAGCACCTCGGGCGGCGCGACGGGCGGCGCGAGCGGACCCCAGCACGCGGAGTGGCCCACCAGCTCGGTGTGCGTCGCCGCGAACGACGACCCGAGCCGCTTCCAGAACAGGCGCGCGAACGCGCGCGCCTTCTCGGCCGCGTCGGGCGCCGAGATGATGAGCGTGCCGCTCGCCTTCCAGCCGTCGGCGTAGGCCGCGCTCACCTTGAGCGAGCCCGGCGCCGGGCGGCCCTTCACGCCCCACACGCGCACGCGGTCGCGCCCGGCCTGCTCGAGCCGGATCGTCGAGAAGTCCGCGACCACGTCGGGCGTGATGTACCCGCGCGGGTCGCCCATCTCGTAGACGAGCTGCTCCTTCACCGTGCGCACCGTGACGGCGCCACCGGTCCCGGCGTGCTTGGTGACCACGAACGAGCCGTCGGCGCTCACTTCGATCACGGGGTAGCCGATCGATTCGAAGCGCTGCACGCGCCGCCAGTCGGTGAAGTTGCCGCCCGTGGACTGCGCACCGCACTCCACGATGTGGCCGGCCACGATGCCGCCCGCCAGCCGGTCCCAGTCGTCGCTCGCCCAGCCGAACGCGTGGATCATGGGTGCGAGCGTGATGCCGGTGTCGGTGCAGCGGCCCGTCACCACGACGCGCGCCCCGCTGGCCAGCGCCTCGACCACCGGCCACGCGCCGTAGTAGGCGTTCGCGCTGCTCACGCGGTCGCGCACGCTCGCGAACGGCGTGCCGTCGTCCATGTTGTCGAGCGACGCCCCGGCGGCGTTCAGCTCGCCGAGGCGGTCCATCAGGTCGTCGCCGAGCACCGCGGCCACCTCGAGCGCGGTGCCGCGTTTCGCAGCCATCTCGAGCAGCGCGTCGCGGCAGGCCATGGGGTTCACGCCGCCGGCGTTGGTGATCGCGCGCACGTCCCGCGCGACCAGCGTGTCGAGCGTCTCCTCGACCTGCTTCACGAAGTCGCGGGCGAAGCCGGCGCGCGGATCGCGCGCGCGCTGCTTCTGCATGATCGACATGGTGATCTCGGCCAGGAAGTCGAGCGTCACGTAGTCGACGGGGCCCAGCTCGACCTGGCGGCGGAACTGGCCGAGGTCGTCGCCCCAGTAGCCGCCGGCGTTGGCGATGCGGATCGTCTCGGGCATGTGCGGCGCACCTCGTCGGTGAAAGGGCGCGGAACGTTCGGATCGGGGCTCCCGGGCGGCCGCGCGGCGGCGGCGGGAGGCGGGCCGGACGCTAACCTTCTGTCCTGCATGGGTCAAAGCGTGGCGGCATTGCAAATTGCGAGGCTTCGGGGGCTTTCGCCCTCAAGCCGCCCCCGCCGGAGGTCCGAAACCCCGGTCGGAACGCGGGCAGGCCCGGCCCGCTCCCCGTCGTGAAGGCGCCCCGTCTCCCCGGGCACCGGGCGGCGGCGAAACCAGCGGGCCCGAGGGGTGGTGGGAAGCATGATTCGTCGGCTGTTCCCGTCGGGGCTGCGTCCCCGGCTCATGTTGCTCGTGGCCTTCATGGTGGGCACGAGCACGGCCCTCATGGTCGTCCTGGCCCTGAGGCAGCGCGACGAGGCGATCCGTTCCGCCGAGTCCGAGGCCGTGCTGCTCAGCCGCCTCGCCGCCGCGTACGAGGAGCGCTCCGCCGCGATCGCCCGCCACCTGCTCCAGGACCTCGCGGCGCACGACCGCGTGCGGGCCGTGGACCCGGTGGCGCTCCAGCCGCTGCTCGAGTCGCTCGCCGACGGCGAGAGCATCGGGCCGATCGCCGTCGCCGACCCGAGCGGCCGCGTCGTGGCGAGCACGCGCCGCTCCGAGCGTGGCACCGACGCCTCGACGTCGCGCTGGTTCCGCCGCGCGCTCGCGGCCGGCGGCTTCACGATCGGGCGCGAGCCGGGAACGACCGAGGGCGGCGGCGACGTCCTGCGGGGCGCGATCCCGGTGCGCGACGCGTCCGGGCGCCTGCTCGCGGTCGCGAGCGCGGAGCTCGAGGCCGGCTGGCTGCGCATGGCCGCGGCGCGCGCGCGGATCTCGGGCCACACCTCGCTGATCGTCGTGGACCGCCGCGGCGAGGTGGTGGCGCACTACCCGCCGGACCTCGCGCACGTGGGCGATTCGCTGATCGTGATGCCGCCGAAGCTCGCCGGCGACTGGACGCAGGTCGTGCGCGGCGGCGAAGGGCACCGGCACGTCGTCGCCTTCACGCCGCTGGCGAGCCATGTTCCCGGCAGGTTCTTCGTGGGGGTGAGCGTCGACCAGACGGTCGCGCTCGCCGACGCGCGGCGGGCGTTCCTGCGCAGCCTGCTGCTGCTGCTGCTCACGGGCGCCGGCGTCGCCGCCGTGGCGTGGTTCGGCGTCGAAGCGGCCGTGATCCGCCGGGTGCAGGCGCTCGTCACCGCCACGACGCGGCTGCGCGCCGGCGACCGGTCGGCGCGCACCGACCTGCCGTACGGGCGGGGCGAGCTGTCGCACCTCGCGCGGGCGTTCGACGACATGGCGGCCGCGCTCGAGCACGAGCACGAGGTGCGCGAGGAGGCCGAGACGCGCCTGCGCGCGAGCGAGGCGCACAAGTCCGCGGTGCTGGAGTCGTCGATCGACGGCATCCTCGTGCTGGACGGTGCCGGCCGCGTCATGGATTGCAACGCCGCCGCGCGGCGCCTGTTCGGCTGCGACGGGCGGCGGTGCGTGGACCACACCGTCACCCGGCTCTTCCGCGGCTTCGACCTGGACGCGCTCCAGGGCCCCGGCGCCCCCGCGCGGTCGTTCGAGGCCGTCGGCCGCCGCATGGACGGCACCACCTTCCCGGTCGAGGTCGGGCTCGCCCCGGTGCGCGACCACGAGGGCTGGGGCCTGTACGTGGCCACGATCCGCGACCTGACCGAACGCAAGCGCTGGGAGCGCTCGATCCAGGCCCTGACGTTCGTCGACGACCTGACGGGGCTCTTCAATCGCCGCGGCTTCTCGATGTTCGCCACGCAGCAGCTGCGGCTCGCCGCGCGCATGGGGCAGTCGATCGTGCTCGTGTCGGTCGACCTCGACGGGCTCAAGGCGATCAACGACACGTTCGGCCACACCGAGGGCGACCACGCGATCCTCGAACTGGCCGTGCTGCTGCGCCGCAGCTTCCGCGAGGCGGACGTGATCGCGCGCTTCGGCGGCGACGAGTTCGTGGTCTTCGCCACCGAGAGCGAGGCGAACGGGGCGGAGGCCATCCTCGAGCGGCTGGCCGAGCGCATCGCGGCGCGCAACGAGCGCGGCGACCTGCCCTGGCGGCTGAGCGCGAGCTTCGGCTGGACGCGCATCGACGCGGCTTCCGCGCCGCCGCTGTCCGACCTCCTGCGCGTGGCCGACGCGCGCATGTACGAGGTCAAGCGGGCGAACCGCGTCGAATCGGAGCGCACGCCGGCGCGGAGTGTGATCGTCCGGCCGCAGGAGGAGGCGCCCGGGGACGAGGTCCGCCGCTCCGCGTGAGCCGGCGCGCTGCCGGTTTCGTCCCGGTTTGTCGCTTTTGCAGATGTGGGGCCACGGCTGGCCCCGCCGTCTTCCAGGACGACTCCCATAGAGGTCAGGGATGAAGCTCCCCGGGCAGGGCCCTCGGCCCGCGTCCGGAGGGGGATCGAGGGGGCAGGGGGCGGACCCAACGGTTCGCCTCCTGCATCGCCCCTCCCGCGGGCGCTGCGGGCGGCGATTTTCCCCTCGCCGGCGGCGCGTCCGAGCGTGGTAGGTTGGCCGGGCGCCCCGAGGCAGGCCCCTCCGGCGCACCCGCGCCCATGCGAATCCCCTCCCTGCGAATCCTCGCCCTCGCCGGCTCCGTGCTGGCCCTCGCCTCGTGCCAGTCCCCGCCCGGCATCACGGGCCGGGTCGTGCCGCGCGGGCGCGTCGACCTGCCCCCGCGCGCGGTGCTCGAGGTGCAGGTCAGCGACGTCTCGCGTACCGACGCGGCCCCGGTCGTGCTCGCGCGCCGCGACTACTCGCCGCTCGGCGCCGCGCCCTGGTCGTTCACGCTCGAGAGCGACCGCGTGCGCGCGCTGGACCCGACGCACGTCTACGCCGTGCAGGCGCGCGTGCTCGTCGATGGCCTGCCGCGGCTCGTGAGCAAGCGCCGTACGGTCGTCGATCCGACCCGGCTCGCCGACACGCTCGACGTGGTCGTCGAGTCGGTGGCGCGCACCGTCGGCGAGCGCCTCGGGCCCGGCGCCGCGCCGCGCCCCGGGCTGTGGAATCCCCCCGGGGCCCCTGCTACATTCGCCGCGCCCGTTTTCCCACCTGTCGCGCGCGCCGCCGCGGAGCCCGAGCCGGCCCCGGCGATCGCCGCGTCTCTCCCGACGCCGAGGGTCGAATGTCCGTCACGTCCCGTACCCTGACGCTCGCCGACGCCGCGCTACCGCGCGCCGGCGCCCTGCAGAACGTCGCGCTCGTGGTGCTCGCTTCGCTGCTCACCGCCGCCGCCGCGCAGGCCGAGATCCGCCTGCCCTGGACGCCCGTGCCCGTGACCGGCCAGACGTTCGCGGTGCTGCTTTCGGGCGTCGTGCTCGGCGCGCGCCGCGCGTTCCTCGCGCAGGCGCTCTACCTGCTCGAAGGCGCGCTCGGGATGCCGTTCTTCGCGGGGGGCGCCGCGGGTGCGCTGGTGCTCGTGGGCCCGACGGGCGGCTACCTGGCCGCGTTCCCGTTCGCCGCGCTCGTCACCGGCGCGCTCGCCGAGCGCGCGTGGGACCGCCGGCCGCTCACGATGTTCGTCGCGATGCTGCTCGGCAGCACCGTGATCTTCGCCGCGGGCCTCGCGCAGCTCTCGCGCTTCGTGCCCGCGGGCGCGCTCGTCTCGACCGGCCTCGCGCCGTTCGTGGTCGGTGACGTGGTGAAGTCGGCGCTCGCCGCCGGCCTGTTCCCGTTCGCCTGGAAGCTCGTGCGCGGGTGGGAGTCGAAGTGAGCGTTCGCGCGGTCTCGGTCCTCGGCGCAGGCCTGATGGGGCGCGGCATCGCCGTCGTCTCGGCGCTGGGCGGCTTCGACACGCGCCTGCAGGACACCGACCGCGCGCAGCTCGACCGGGCGCTGGCCGAGATCGACGCGATCCTCGAGAAGGGCGTCGCGACCGGCCGCGTGACCGACGCCGACGCGGTGGCCGCGCGCCGCCGCGTACACGGCGTCGAGACGCTGGCCGAGGCCGCGGAGCACGCCGACCTCGTGATCGAGGCGGTGCCGGCGCGCATCGACCTGAAGGTCGAGATC
>CAZIXL010000014.1:0-14767 GCA_964542885.1 uncultured bacterium | reverse complement strand
GTCTCGTCCTTCGCGACCTCGTAGCGATTGCCGTCCACCCACACCTCGCGCACGGTGCCGCCGCGGAACAGCGCGCCGCGCGTCACGGTGAGGTTGGCGATGCGGCCGGCGCCGATCGTGCCGAGCTTCGCCTCGAGCCCAAGCATGCGCGCGGGCACGGTCGTGACCGCGGCGAGCGCCGCGCGCTCGGGCAGCCCGCGGTCGATCGCGCGGCCGACGTTCGCGGCGAACGCCTTCGGGTCCTTGAGGCCGTCCGCCGTGAGCGCGAACGTGACGTTCGCGCCCGCGAGCGCGGCCGGGTTGCCGGGCGCCTCCTGCCAGGCGCGCATCGACTCGATCGTGACGTCCCACGCCTGCTCGTCGCTCGACACGTCGGGCGCCTCGGGGAAGTTCACGGGCACGATCAGCTCCGCGCCCGTGCGGGCCACGTCCTGCACGCGCTTGTACTCGTCGCCCGCGCCGACGATGCGCGGCGCGACGCCGGCCTCCTTCGCGATCGCGGCGGCGCGCAGCACCTCGAGCATCTCGTCGGCCACGAACAGCACCGGGCGGCGGCCCTCGATCACGGGCTGGAGCGCGGCGAGCGCGTTGTCGACCGGCGGCCGCCCGGTGCCGGGCCGGCGCGCGTAGGCCGCCTGCGCGTCGCGGTACCACTTCGCGTCGAGGAACGCCTGGCGGATCACCGCGATCGCGCCCATGAGCGAACCCGGGTAGCCCTGGCGCTGCGGCGCGAGCGCCATGACCTGGCTCGCGTCGGGGACGATCGCCGTGCGCCGCGCGGGCCCGTCGCCCAGGCCGACCACCGCGCTCGTGCCGCGCACGACGCCGTCGCGCGGCACGACCTGCGCCACCGTGAAGCCGGCCCCGCGCAGCGCGGCGAGCTGCGATTCGGGCAGGTCGAGCGACTCGATCGTGCGCTCGTCGGCGCGCACGACCGACCGATCGGCCGAGGCGCCGCGCGCGGGCCCGGCCGTGTCGGCCTGCCGCGGGAAGCCCGGGCCGCCGCCGGGGCGCGCGCCCGCGCCTTCGGCCGGCAGCACGTACGCGTCCACCAGGCCCGGGTACACGGTCAGGCTGTCGCCCGGCCACACGCGCGCGTCGGCGGGGACGGCCACGTTCGCGCCGACGGCGACCACGATCCCGTCGCGCATCACGACCGTGCCGCGCTCGATCACCTGGCCGGGCGCCGTCACGATGCGGGCGCCGACGATCGCGTGCACACGCGGCGTCGCGGCGCGCGCGGCGATGGGAAACAGCAGGGTCGCGAGCAGGGCCAGGGCGGGAAACGGTCGGGGCGGCGCGCGGCGCGGCCGTGGCGGCGCAGGGGAGCGGGCCATCGCGGGACTCCTTGGCGAGGATGGGCGCGGCGGCCGCACCGGCGGCGCGACGCGGGGGGAACCGTGGAGGCGCGGAAAGGTAGGCCCGGCCCCGCCGGGAGCGGCGGGAGCGCCGACGGGCGCGCCCGATCCGGGGACGAGCGCGCCCCGCGGATCGTGCGAAGTGCACGACCGGCTCGCGAATCGGACGGCTTCCGACGTTTCGCGCGGAAACGCTCGGCCTCGCGGCAAGCGGTTAGCTCCGCGGCACGCCCCCTGCGGTGCTCATCGGGCAGCCGGTCCCCGCTTCGGCGGGACCGGCTTCACGCTCCCGAAGGAGGTCACCGCCATGAGAACGACCCTGATCGCCTGCCTGGCCGCCGCCGGCCTCGCGCTCGCCGCACCTTCGCAGGCGGAGACGCAGACCTGGTTCGGCTTCACGGTCGGCATGCGCTCCGGCCCGACCGAGGTGCGCCCGATCCAGTGGCGCAGCGAGCCCTCGATCGTGTGGGTGGGACACGTCGCGATCGTGGACCAGCGCTCGTGCGACGACGACGTCTTCCGGTGCGACCGCGCGTGGTGGCGCATGTCCGGTGGCTGGTGGTATCGCAGCACGAGCTGGCGCGGGCCGTGGGTGGCGGTGGACGTGCGCAAGGTGCCGCGCACCGTGCTGGAGCTGCCGGTCGAGCGCTGGAAGCACCACCCGCACGGCCGCCCGCCGGGGCAGTTCGTGCGCGAGCGCGCGCACGAGCGCCACGAGGTGCGGCAGGACGTGCGCGAGGCGCGGCGCGAGGACCGGCGCGAGGACCGGCGGGACGACCGGCGGGACGACCGGCGGGACGCGCGCGGCGGCGGGCGCGGCGCGCACTGACGGCCGCACGCAGGCGCGAACGAACGACGGCCGGCCGCGGGCGCTGACCCGCGGCCGGCCGCACGCGTCCGCGGCGCCGTGCCTCAGGTCTTCGCGGGGCGCGAGCGCTGCAGCCGCCCCATGAGCAGCGGCGGCGTGACCAGCGTCGTGAGCACGACCATCACGACCACGGCGGAGTAGGTCGCGCCGTCGATCACCGGCTCCCCGCCCAGGTGCAGCGTGCGGCCGATGCTCGCGAAGATCAGCCCCACCTCGCCGCGCGGGATCATGCCGAGCCCGATCGCCACGCGGTCGGCGCCCTTGTCGAGCACGCCGAACGCGCACGCCTGCTTGCCGACGATGGCCGCGACCGTCAGCAGGCCCGCGAACAGCAGCACGTCGGTGCGCGCGAACGCGGTGACGTCGATCGCCATGCCCATGAGCACGAAGAACACGGGCACCAGCAGCTGCGAGATCGGCCCCAACAGCTGCTCGATGGTCTCGGCGTGCGGCTCGCGCTCGAGCAGCACGCGGTAGTGCATCTCGTCGAGCACCAGCCCGGCCGCGAACGCGCCCACGATGGGCGCGAGCCCGGCCAGGCCCGAAAGCCACGAGAGCGTGAAGCAGAACGCCACGGTCATGGTGAGCAGGATGCCCTCGCCCCGCAGGCGCGCCGCCAGCGAGAACGCGCGCTTCGAGACCCAGCGCCCCACGAACACCGCGGCGGCCAGGAAGCCGGCGGCCTTCGCGACGATGATCGCGAGCGTGCCGGGCGAGAACTCGCGGCCCGAGTCGGTGGCCGTGATCACGCCGCTGACCGCCGCGAGGACGATCAGGCCCAGCACGTCGTCGATCACCGCGGCGCCGAGGATGATGCGCCCCTCGACGCTCGCCGCCCGCCCCATGTCGTTCAGCACGCGCGCCGTGAGCCCCACGCTCGTCGCGGCGAGCGTCGCGCCCACGAACCAGTGGACGAGCGTCGCGTGCCCCGGGTGCAGCCAGTACGACACGCCGACGCCCAGCACCATGGGCGCCACGACGCCGATCACCGCCACGAGCAGTGCCGAGGTGCCGACGGCGGCGAGGCGCGCCACGTCGGACTCGAGCCCGACCGAGAAGAGCAGGAACAGCACGCCGAGCTGCGCGAGCACGTCCAGGACGAGCTGCGTGTTGTGCTCAGCCAGGATCGGCAGGCCGAAGCGCCCGATCGTGGCCAGCACCGCGCCCGCGACCAGCTCGCCGAGCACGGCGGGCATGCCGAGGCGCGTGAACAGCGAGCCGCCGAGCCGGGCCGAGATCAGCACCAGCACCAGCGCCTCGAGCACCGGCAGGAGCGCGTCGTGGCCGCCCCCGCCCGAGCTCGCGGCCAGCGCGGCGTGCGCGCCGAGCAGCCCGACGGCCATGGGGACGAACAGCACGCGCATGCGGGGCAGGCGATTCATGGGGGCGAGTGTCTAACCCACCGCGGAGGGGCTGTCGAGCCGCGCCCGGCGCGGCGGTCTCCCCTTCGCCCCCGCGGTCCCGGCTGCGGGGCCGCGGGGGCGCTGCTTCGGCCCGCGCGGAGCGTGGCGCGCGGACCCGCCGCCCGCTACGTCGATGCGACGAGCTTGCGGCTGCGCCGGCGCCGGCTCGTGGCGGCGCGCAGCGCCTCGCGCAGGCGGACCCGGTCCGCCGGCGAGCGCTCCAGGACCACGGCGTGCGTCGCTTCGACGTGGCCGGCGGCGGAACCGCGCTCGGCCGACGCCACGACCACGACCGGAAGGTCTGGAGCGACCTGGCGGAGCAACGTGAGCAGAGCCAGGTCCACGGCGAGTTGGTGGGCGAGGGCGTAGACGATCGCGCGCGGCCGGTGCTCGCAGATGATCTCGAGCAGCGCTTCCTCGCCACAGCACGGGGTGACGTTCCAGCCGTCCTCCCCGAGCAGGGCGATCACGTCCCCGGTGTGCGGGACTTCCGGACCGCACACGACGATGGTTTCGCGGGTCCTCGTGCTCATCGGGACCTCCCGCGCGGACGATGTGCCCCGATCCAGCCTGGTCCCGGCGGTCGCCTGCGCGCCGCCCCCGAGCTTCTCGGGGTCACGGGCCGCTCGACGTGTCGCGGTGGCGGCGGCCGCCGGGTGCGGTGAAGGCTCGCATCACGCGTGCCCGGGCGTGCGCGGGCCGAGGCGCGCGGCGGGCCGCCGCAACTGCCTGCGCCTCGGGGCTCGCGTGCGCGCGCGGTCCCGCGGCGCGACTCGCGCCGCCGCGCGATCGGCTGCCACGGCGGTCCCGTCGCTGCCAGCCTGTCAGCGCCGCGCGCGCGGTCCACTTTCAGGACCCGGCGAGAAAATGCTCCGAAGTGCGGGCGCACGCGATTTCGGCAATGCAATGACGGGGCCGTGGGACTAAATTGAAACGCCTCACGTTTTCAACCCGGAGGTCCATCGTGCTCAAGTCCAGGCCCGGCAGCACCGCTCGGCTGCTCGAGCTGTGCGCGGGCTATTTCGTTTCGTACGTGATCACCGGCGTGCTCGTGAAGTTCTTCGTGGGCACGCTGGGCGGCGGCGCGCCGCGCATGAGCGACATCGCCTACCTGGTGAACAACACGGTGGGCGGCAACATCCTCTGCCTGGTGGCCGTCTTCGCCCTGGCCTGGATCCCCTGGCCCGCGAAGCACGGCGGCCGCTGGCCGCGCGAGACCCCCTACATCCTCGCGAGCGGCGTGTGCACGGCGGTCGTCATCCCCACGACCACGCTCCTCTACACGCTGCCCATCTCGGTGATGGTCGCCATGGTCATCATGCGCGGCAGCATCATCGTGATCAGCCGCATCATCGACGCGGTGCAGCTCGCCCAGGGCATCCTGAAGCGCAAGGTCTACGCGCAGGAGAACTGGGCCGTGGTGTTCGCGCTGCTCGCCGTGGGCACCAACCTGGCGCCCGTGCCGCTGGCGCCGTGGTTCGCCGCGCATCCCGACTTCGCGCACGTCATGGCGATCGACCCCGCGCGGCTGAAGGGCGGGTTCGACTTCGTGCACAACCCGCTCGCCATGGGCACGCTCGGCGCCTACATCGGCGCCTACGCGATCCGGCTCTACCTGATGAACTTCTTCAAGAACACCCGCAAGGGCCCGGCCGACGTGGACAACCGCGGCTACTTCGCGCTCGAGCAGCTCAGCGCGAGCGTGGTGATCTTCGGCGCCATGGCCGCGATCTGGTGGGGCGTCGGCCACTGGGGCTGGGCCGAGTCGCGGGTCGTCACCGCGCACGACGCGATCCGGCATCCCGACCTGCTCGGCATCGTGTCGGGCTTCCCGTTCGGGCTCGTGGCGTTCTTCAGCGTGTTCCTGTTCATGTTCCAGGGCCGCACCGCGACGTTCGCCGGGCTCGTGAACCGGCTCACCTCGCTCCTCGCCGGCACGGCCTCGACGCTGATCCTGGCCTGGTGGTGGCACCAGCGCCCGCCGGTCCCGACCGAGTGGATCTCGTTCCTCTTCATCCTCGTCGCCGTCGGCTTCCTGAGCGTCGCCGAGCAGAAGCGCGTCGCCGAGAGCGCGGCGCTGGCGAAGGCGGCGTAGGGGTCGCGCGGCCCCGCCGCGCACGCGAAGGCCCGGGCGTCTCGCGACGCCCGGGCCTCGTGCGTTCGGTCGCTCGCGCCGCTACGCCTTCGGCCGCACCATCACGCGCGCGTCGAGCACCACGCAGCCCTTGCCGGGCGGCAGGACCTTGAGCGGGTTCAGGTCCATCTCGACGATCTCGGGGAACTCGCCCGCGAGCTGCGAGACGCGCAGGATCGTCTCCTCGAGGCGCTCGAGGTCGCCGGGGGGCGCGCCGCGGTAGCCCTCGAGCAGCTTCGCCCCGCGGATGCCGCGCACCATCTGGGCGGCGTCGCGGTCGGTCAGCGGGTGCACGCGGAAGACGACGTCCTTCAGCAGCTCGACCTGCACGCCGCCCAGGCCGAACAGCAGCAGCGGCCCGAACGACGGGTCGCGCGTCATGCCGACGATCGTCTCGAGGCCCTCGCGCACCATGGGCTGCACGGTCACGCCGGTCATCTCGGCGCGGCGCCCGAGCGATTCGATCTTCTGCTCGATCTTCGCGAACGCCTCGCTCACTTCCTTCGCGCTGCGCAGGTCGAGCCGCACGCCGCCCACGTCGCTCTTGTGCGTGATGGTCTCGCTCGCGAGCTTGACGGCGACCGGGAAGCCCAGCCGGCCGGCGGCCGTGGCGGCCTCGTCGGCCGTGCGCGCGAACGCCACGGCGGGCGTCGCGATCTTCCAGGCGGCCAGCAGCCAGGTGACCTCGTCGGGCGTGAGCCACGCGCCCGACGCGCCGCCGCGGGCCAGCGCGCGGTCGATCAGCTCGCGCGTCGCCGCGCGGTCCACGTCGGTGTACGCGGGCACCTCGCCGTCGGGCGTGCCGAGCCACTGGCCGTACTTCACGGCCCGCGACATGGCGATCGCCGAGGCCTCGGGGAAGGTGTACGAGGGGATGTCCTCGGCCTGCAGCGAGCGCAGCTCGTCGGGCAGGCCGTGCGAGCCGAGGAAGCACGACACGAGCGGCTTGGGCTCGAGGCCCTTCGCCTTCAGGTCGGCCTTCGCGGCGATGCTGCCGCGCACGATCGCCTGCGCGACGTCGCCGGCGTTGGTCACGATCGGCGGCACGTACAGGACGATCAGCGAGTCCACGTTCGGGTCGTTCGCCACGATCCGCACCGCGCGCTCGAAGCTCTCGGGCGTCGCCGACGCGATCATGTCGACCGGGTTCTTGGTGCTCGCCTCGGCGGGCAGGAACTCGCGCAGCGCCTTCACCGTGTCGTCGGCCAGCGACGGGATCTCGAGGCCGTGCGTCTCGCACGCGTCGCTCGCCATGATGCCGGGGCCGCCGGCGTTGGTGACGATGCCCACGCGGTTGCCGCGCGGCACGGGCTGGTTCCCGAGCAGCATCGCGACGTCGAACATCTCCTCGAGCGTGTCGGTGCGGATCAAGCCTGCCTGCTGGCAGAGCGCGGTCACGGCCGTGTCGGCGCCGGCGAGCGAGCCGGTGTGGCTCGAGGCGGCGCGGCGGCCGGCGCGCGTGCGCCCGCTCTTGACCGCGATGATCGGCTTGCGGCGCGAGATGCGGCGCGCCAGCTCGAGGAAGCGCTGCGGATTGCCGAACGATTCGAGGTAGAGCAGCAGCATCGACGTGCCGGGATCGTTCTCCCAGAACGCGAGCAGGTCGTTGCCCGAGACGTCGGCCTTGTTGCCCACGCTCACGAAGTGCGAGATGCCGATGCCGAGCAGCGACGCGTACTGGAGGATGGCCAGGCCCAGCGCGCCGCTCTGCGACGAGAACGCGACCGTGCCCGCGGGCGGCCAGGGCGGCGTGAAGGTGGCGTTCATGCGCACGCCGGACTCGGTGTTGAGCACGCCCAGGCAATTCGGGCCCACGAGCCGCATGCCGTGCCGGCGCGCGATCGCGACCAGCTCCTTCTCGCGCTCGACGCCCTCGCCGCCGATCTCCTTGAAGCCCGCGCTGATGATGACGGCGGCCTTCACCCCCTTGCGGCCGCAGGCCTCGAGCGTGGCGTTCACGTGGACGGCCGGCACGACGATCACGGCCAGGTCCACCGCCTCGGGCACGTCGGCGATGGTCGGGTAGGCGCGCACGGACTGGACGGTGGGCGACTTGGGATTCACGGGGTAGACCGTGCCCTGGTAGTCGTGCTTGAGCAGGTTGTGGAAGATCGCGCCACCGACGGTGGCGCGGTCGCGCGAGGCGCCGATGACGGCGATGGACTTGGGCCGGAAGATGGCTTCGAGCCCCGCCCCGCGGGGCGGCTTGTTGGTCACGGGGTCCAGCGCGGGGATCGCGGCCGGCGCCGTGGTCTGCGTATCACTCATGGGAAGCTCCCGAAAAGAGGCGTTGGATCGTCACGTCCCCGTACGCGGCAGGACGTGAACGCCGGCGAGCATGCGCGCCGCGCGGGCCGCGCGCAACCGCCCGAAAACGCACTCGCGAACGTCGGGGAGCGGGCCCGCCGGGCCCTTCCGGTTCGCGGTGCGCGCGCCATCCGGGCTAGAGTCCGCGCGTCGCTCCCCCGCCCACGAACCGGGAACCGGAATCCTTCGATGACTCGTCTCCCGCGCCTGCGCGCGCTCGCGTTCGCCCTCGCCGCCACCGCCCTGCTGGTGCCCGGCTGCGGCAAGAAGTCCTCGCCGTCCGCCCCCGTGGGCGACACGGGCGGCATCGACCTGGTGGTGTTCCGCTCCGACCGTTCGGGGCCGGCCGGCCAGCACGACGTGTGGCTCTACGACGCGAACGAGGTCGGCTTCCGCCTCGTCTCGAACCTCAACTCGACGGCCGACGAGTCCGAGCCGTGCCTTTCGAACGACGGCACGCTGATCGCGTTCTCGAGCGACCGCGCGGGCGGCGCCGGCGGCCGCGACGTGTACGTGTACGACCGCGCCGGCATGTCGTTCGCGAGCACGAGCGGGCTCAACACCGCGGCCGACGAGACGTGGCCGCGGTTCGCCTACGACTCGATCAAGCTCGCGTTCGTGCGCGACTCCGCCGGCTACGGCCGCGTGCGCCTCTACGACCCGCGCGGCGACACGCTGGTCGGGCTCGCCGACCTCGCGACCGGCGGCCCGCGCACCGACACCGCGCCCGCGCCCGACTTCCACGCCGACCGCATCGCCTTCGAGTCGGATCGCACCGGGAACTGGGACGTGCTCGTGTGGAACCGCGGCAGCGGCGTGACGACGCTGCCCGACCTGGCCTCGGCGGCCGACGACGTGGAGCCGTCGCTGTCGTCCGACGGGCGCTGGCTCGCGTTCGCGAGCGACCGGCCCGGCGGCGCGGGCGGCTACGACGTGTACCTGTACGACCTCGTCAACCTCGCGTTCGTCCCGCTGCCGGGGCTCAACACGGCGGGCGAGGAGCGCCACCCGGCGGTGAACCTGGCGGGCAACGTGCTCTTCTTCCAGGCCCGCGCCACGCCCGCGGACCACTGGGGCGTGTGGCAGTACGTCGTCGCGACGCAGACCCTGACCCAGCCCGCGGGCCTCGCGGGCACCGACAGCGACAAGATGCAGCCGTACGCCCGGGTGCGTTAGGCCCGGGCGGGTCGCCGTACACGGGGCGCGGCGCCGTGAGCCCTTCGGGGCCGCGCCTCACGTCCCACTCAACGCGTTACCACGCCCCTCGAGGTGAGCGTGTGCCCGGGCGTCACGAGCCGCAGCAGGTAGAGCCCCGGTGCGAGCGGACCACGCTCGTCGAGCCGCAGCGTGTGGCGGCCGGCGCCGAGCGAACCCACCTCGTGTGCGGCGATCCGCCGGCCCGCGACGTCCAGCACCTCGAGCCGCGCCGCGCCCGCTTGGGCCAGCGTGAACGCCACGCTCGCCGCCGCCGGGCTCGGGTTTGGCGTCAGCCCGTGCAGAGCCAGCCGCGGCGCACCCGGCGTCTCCAGCCACACCTCGGCACTCGTGCCGCGTGCGCCTGCCTCGAACCACGCCAGTCGGTAGCCGTAGCGCCGGCCCGGCGCCACGTCGCGGTCTTCGTACTCGAGGAGCCCCGCGCCGTCGGGCGCGAGCGTCGCCAGCGCGCGCCACTCGCCCTCCGACTCGCTGCGCTCGAGCGTCGCCGTGAACGATGGCGGCTCGCTGGTCCGCCATTCGAGCGCGATCCGTTCGGCGAACGCTTCGCTCCTCGCCAGCGACAGCGCCACCGCCACCGGGCCATCGGCCGCGAAGCGCGCCGCGTAGTAGCCATCGCCCGATCGCCAGGCCAGGAGGACGGCATCCACTTCGTCGTTCACCAGCCGGACTGGTTCGTACGCGGTGGATGGCGCGGCCACGAGGCCGTAGGGCGGCCACCCGGGCATCACCTCGCCCTCCGGGCCACGATGTTGGAGTCGCCCCGGCTTCGTCGCTCCTCCTCCTTGCCAGGCGACCCAGAGGCCGCCCGCCCGGTCGCTGGCCACGCTGGGCCAGACGGCGGTGTCGGCCGTGAAGGGATCGTCCAGGACACGGCCCGTGCGCCCCCAGCCGATCGGACTGGAGCCATCCGCGGCGATTCGTGTCGCGAACACCCTCGGTTGATCCGGATCCTGGACGTCCGGGTACGGAATTTCCCAGCACAGGACCAGTCCGTTCTCGCCGTCTCCCGCGGCGCGAACCCAACCGGTCGTGCGGCCGACGAGCAGGATTCCGTCCGCAGGCCAACCAGCGGCCACCTCACCTTCGAACGTGAAGCGATGCGCCCAGAGGCTGGTCGTCATCTGGGTCATCCACGGGTATTCCCAGGCGACGGTCGAACGCACGACGTAGACGCCCCCGGCCTCGTCGGGCACGCCCGCATGGATCCGGCTCGGCCCGTATTCGAGGAATCGGCCTTCCGGCGGCCAGCCGGGCGCATTCGTGCCGTTCGCGAGCACGCGCTGCGCACAGATGCTCGCTCCGAGGCCAAGCCCGAGCCGCAGATCGGAGAACACGACGAGCGCTCCCGAGTCGCCGGTCGGGACGATGAAGACATCGGATCTGCCGGGCGGGGACGGCGGATCCACGAGAGGCCGGCCCGCGAGCGGCCAGCCGGGCGGGATCGTGCCGTCTGCGAGGACATGCTGGAGGACGTCGGTGCCGCTGTCGGGGTCGACGTCGTCGCCCTGGGTCCAGGCGACGTAGGCTCCCCCGCTTCCATCCGGAGCGAGCGCGTACGGTCGACGCTGGGCCCCATCGGCGTACGAGAGCCGCACACCTTCGACCGGCCAACCCGGCGAGACCTGGCCGCCGGGGCCGAATCGCTGAGCGTAGACGTCGACGCGTGTGCCGTTACCGCTGGAGTCCACCTCGAACGAGACCAGCGCTCCTCCGAGGCCATCGGGGCTCACGGCGCCGAGCACCGGATAGCCGACCGCGTCCCGCAGGACGGTCCCGCCCGCGGGCCAGCCTGGTGCCGAGAAACCACCCGCGTCGATGCGTTGCGCGATCAGGGACCCACCGCTCATGAAGCTGCTGCGGCTGTCGGAGGTCACGATGAAAAGGCCGCCCTGTCCGTCGGCGAGGACGAGCATTCCCGTGGGCTGTGCGGGGGGCGGGGCCAGTCGGAGTCCCGGATCCGTCCACTGGGCGCGAGCGGGCCCGAGCGGCGCCACGAAGCCTGCCAGCGCGAGCAGGAGGGTCGCCCGAGTACCGCGAGAAAGCCGCCCGAAGTGGCGGCGGGATGGATCGCCGGCGCGGAAGTTCGGCACGGGGGAGAGTCTGGCACGCAGCCGAAGGATCACGAAAGCAGAATGTGGATGGCGCTCCCTCCCGGTTCGAGCGGCGCCGCCGGTCTCCGCGACGTGCTCCAGGAAGATCCGGAGGCTCCCGTGGCCCGCCGGTGAAGCGCGGCATCACGGAGGCGAGGTGTAGGCTCCCGGGCGTTCTCACGAATCGCACCGATCGTCCCCTTGTCTTCGAGGAGCGTCCCATGTACCGCCCGCCGCGAGCGACTCTTCTCTTCCTGCTGCTGATCACCACCCCCGCACGCGCCGCCGATCCGGCGGGGCCGCCCGTCGCCCGGGTCGAGGTCGTGGCCGACACGCTGCACGGCCACGTCGTGCCCGATCCCTACCGCTGGCTCGAGGACAAGGACAGTCCCGAGACGCGCGCGTGGGTCACGGGCCAGATGGCCTGGACGCAGGCGCAGCTCGCGCGCGTGCCGGGCATGGACCAGGTGAAGGCCGCGCTCGCGCGCTACGCGCGCACCGACGCGCGCACGCAGCCGGTGGTGCGCGGCGGGCGGCTGTTCTTCACCGCGCGGCGCGCCGACCAGCAGCAGGCGGTGCTGGTGACGCGCGCGGGCACGAAGGGCGCCGACGTCGTGCTGGTGGACCCCAACCCGATGAGCGCCGACCACACGACCTCGGTCGCGCTGCTCGACGTGTCGAACGACGGGCGCGTCGTGGCCTACGGCATCCGCAGGGGCGGCGAGGACGAGGTCGAGGTGCACCTGCTCGACGTGGAGTCCAGGCGCGAGCTGCCGGGCGGCCTGCCCAAGGCGCGCTACTTCGGCTTCACGATCGACGACGCGAAGACGGGCGCGTGGTTCGGCCGCTGGGAAGCGCAGGGCTCGCGCATCTGGTACCACCGCTTCGGCGACGACGCGGCGAAGGACGTGCTCGTCTTCGGCGACGGGCTCGGCCCGGCCGAGATCCCTTCGCCCGTCCTGTCGGACAACGGCCGCTGGCTGGCGATCCGCGTGTCGGTGGGCTCGGCGGGCGACGAGACGCGCTGGTACGTGCGGCCCGCGGACTCGCACGGCCCGTTCACGTCGGTCACCGACACGCTGCGCGCCCGGGTGGGCCTGCGCTTCGCCGACGACACGATGGTGCTCGAGACCAACTGGAACGCGCCCAACCACCGCGTGATGACCGTGAGCGCGCGCGACCCGGGGCTGGCCAACTGGCAGGAGTTGGTGGCCGAGCGGCCCGACGCCGTGATCGACGGCGTCTCGACCGTGGCCGGCCGGATCGTGGTGGCATACCTGCACGACGTGGCGTCGGAGCTGAAGGTCTTCGGCCTCGACGGGCGCCCGCAGGGCGGCATCGACCTGCCGGGCCTGGGCACGTCCTCGACGCCCGCCGGCGAGTGGAAGGGCGCGGACGCGTACTACGCGTTCTCGTCGCTCACCCGGCCGCCGGTGATCGAGCGCTACGACTTCGTCTCGCGCCGCAGCCGCGAGTGGTGGGCCTCGTCGGTGCCGTTCGCGGCGGACCGCTACGTCGTGAAGCAGGAGTGGGCCACGTCGAAGGACGGCACGAAGGTGCCCATGTTCGTCGCCCGCCGCGCCGACCTGAAGCTCGACGGCTCGAACCCCGTGCTCATGACCGGCTACGGCGGCTTCAACGTCGGCGAGTCCCCGCGCTGGTCCGCGTTCGCGGCGGCGTGGCTCGACCTGGGCGGCACGTACGTGCTCACGAACCTGCGCGGCGGCTCGGAGTTCGGCGAGACATGGCACCAGGGCGGCATGCTCGGGAACAAGCAGCACACGTTCGACGACTTCATCGCCTGCGGCGAGTGGCTGGTGGCGAACCGCTACTGCACGCCCGCGAAGCTGGCGATCATGGGCGGCAGCAACGGCGGCCTGCTGGTCGGCGCGGCCATGACCCAGCGGCCGGACCTGTTCGGCGCCGTGCTCTGCCAGGTGCCGCTGCTCGACATGCTGCGGTACCAGCGTTTCCTCGTCGCCCGGTTCTGGGTGCCCGAGTACGGCTCGGCGGAGAACGCGGCGCAGTACGCGTGGCTCAAGGCCTACTCGCCCTACCAGCACCTGGCCGCCGGCACCGCCTACCCGCCGGTCATGTTCGTCTCGGGCGACTCCGACACGCGCGTGGATCCGCTGCACGCGCGCAAGATGGCGGCGCGCATGCAGGCGCTGGGCGGGCCGAACCCGGTGCTGCTCCACTACGACGTCGCCTCGGGCCACTCGAACGGCCGCTCGGTCGACAAGACGATCGACGACAGCGCGGACAACATCCAGTTCCTGCGCGGGCAGCTCGGGATGGCGACGCCGCAGCCGCCGCAGTAAAGGAGGGCGGCGACGCTGGCGCGAGGCGCGGGCGGCGCGGCGCGGTGCCGCATCCGTGTCACGCCGCCCGCGTCGCGCTGTCCCGCGCGCGTCGCGCGTGCGCGGGGGCGAGCAACGCGGTGCTGCGCGCAAGGCGCGCGCGCGCGACGTCGCGCGACCTGACGCGCCGCGTTCGTCGCGCTTCGCGGCGCCGCCCGCGTCCGCCGCCGCCGACGAAGTCCGCGATGGGGGAATCGGACGGGCGCGTTCTCCCGCGGAAGTTTTTTCGACGACGCGCGCGCAAGCGCCGTTCGCGGTCGCGCGGTGTCCAGCGGAAAATTCGCCGCGCCGTTCGCGCGAATTTTCGTGCTTGCCCCGCGCGCCGCACGGGTGGGATAACCGCCCCACGCTGCCGACGCGCGAACCGACTCCTCACGTGCGGCAGCCTTTCCATCACGCACATTGCGAAGCTCGCGCCCGCCCCCGCGGGCGCCACCCATTCGGGACCGCGTGACACCTTCGTTCCGCACGAAGGCGGGCGCGTTCCCGGCCGGGTCGTCATCAAGGAAGCCGGTCCGCAACTCGCACTCGGACCAGGGAGGTCCAGATGTCCCTTTCCCTCAACCCGGAGACGCGTGTCTCCAACGCCGGCGCCGCCGGCGAAGCGCCCGCCAACACGGGGCTCCGCGTCCCTCGCCGCTTCACCGTGCCGAACGTCCATCCGTTCGACACCGTGGAGTGGGAGAAGCGCCGAACGGTGATCACGAACCCGGACGGCTCGGTCGTCTTCAAGGCCGACGACGTGGAAGTCCCCGCCGGCTGGTCGCAACTCGCCACCGACATCGTCGCCAGCAAGTACTTCCGCCGCGCGGGCGTGCCCGGCCCCTCGGGCCGCGAGCACAGCGTCCGCCAGCCCGTCCAGCGGCTCGTGCGCACGATTCGCACCGCCGGTGAGCAGCAGGGCGGCTACTTCGCCGGCCCCGAGGACGCCGAGGCGTTCGAGGCCGAGCTGGCGTACATGCTGGTGCACCAGCTCGGCGCCTTCAATTCGCCGGTGTGGTTCAACTGCGGCCTGTTCCACGAGTACGG
>CAZIXL010000013.1:0-14959 GCA_964542885.1 uncultured bacterium | reverse complement strand
TCACGCCCTCCGTTGCGTGGCGAAAGGGATCGAAAGCCGGACGGCCGGCCCGCCCGCGGGGGACCGCCGGCCGCTCCGGAACTGCGGGACGTCAGTTGCCGAGGAAGACGGACCGCGCGGTGCGGATTTCGTCACCCACGACGAGCTTGTAGAAGTACACGCCGGCGCCGACCTTCGCGCCGTCGTCCGAGCGACCCGCCCACGCCTTCGTGTGCGCGCCGGCGCCGAGGACGCCGTCGGCCAGCGTGGCGACGCGACGACCGAACAGGTCGTACACGCCCAGCTGCACCTTCGAGGACGTCGGCAGCGTGAACGCGAGGTTCACCGAGCGCGACGGGCTCGGGTACGCCGCGAAGCTGAGCGACAGGGCACCCGGGGTCACGCCGGTGAGGCCGTGGATCGTGATGTCCGCCGCGTTGCGCGGGCACACCCGGAAGCTGGGCGTGCTCGTCGAGGTCGTGTAGTGCACGACGCCGACGACGTCGACCAGCGAGCCGAGCGGCGGGTAGTTCGGGTTGTTGGCCACGTACGTACCCAGCACGTTGTTCTGGTTCTCGATGTAGATCGTGTCGGCATAGGTCGACGTCGGGCCGACGACGTGGAAGCCGGTCGTGGTCGGCGTCGTGTAGCGCTGCACGACCTTCACGTTCGTGAGCTTGACCAGCTCGGACAGGTAGTCCCGCGCGCTCTCGATGTTCTGGTTCGCGTCGCAGGTGTCGTAGCTGGCGATGGCGACCGACAGGTTGATCGGGGCCGGGATGCCGGGCGTGCCGACGTCCTGCACGTACTGGATCGCCGCGAACTCGATCTCGCTGTAGTACTCCTGCGCCGCGCCGGCGAGGACGTACTTGTGGCCGGGCACGAGCGCCTGCGGCGGCGCGAACACCGTGAGGCCGCGGTGGTTGTTGGCCGGGAGCAGCGGCGTCTCGTCCTCGATGTAGTAGAGGTTGCCGTACACGCCGGTCACGACACCGGTGACCGTCGAGCGCGGGCCGAAGCCGCCGTTGCTGTACTGGCCGGTACCGCCACCCGAGCCGATGTCGCCCTGGTAGAGCGAGATGTCGCGGCAGGGCACCGCCGCGAGCGAATCGGGGTTCGGCGAGGCCATCTCGCCGCAGCTCAGCACGCCGGCGAGGAAGCTGCGCGAGGCGGGCGAGGTCATCGCGACGCCGTTCGCGAGGCCGACGATGTTGTTCGCCGTCACGGTTTCGGACTGGCCGTGCGCCAGGCCGGTGCCGGAAACGGTCAGGATGACGGCCGAGGTACCGCTCATCACGGCCGCGTCGACGTTGCCGAACGAGGCGAGCGAGTAGTTGAGCGCGTCCGTCGCCGTCGCCGGCGTCACGTTGCGGTCGAACACGACGCGGTACTGGTTGTCGGCGATCGCGTAGGAGTCCGTGATGTTCGGCGGGCTGGTGTCGACGATATCGTTGCCGTCACGCGGCATGATGCGCCAGCCGCGCGACGCGCTGTTCACGATGCCCGTGATGCTGGTGAGGTAGGTGCCCACCGCGGGCGGCACGATGCTCGTGAGCTTGGCGTAGTCGATGTACACCGAGTCGCTCGGCGCGGCGTCGCGCACGACCAGCATGCCGTTGAAGCCGAGGCCGGCGCCCGTGCGGGCGACGCGGATCGGCCCGTCCAGCGTGACCAGCGTGGTCATGTACGGGGCGATGTAGGTGTTGGTCGGCGTCTCGACGAAGTCCGTCGTGTTGCCGTGGAGGATCGGGGGCAGCGCGTTGCCCGAGCTGACCTTGCGGAAGACGATGTTCGGGTTCGAGAAGCTGCCGTTCGGCGAGAGCAGCTCGACGTCGCCGTAGTAGTTCGCGACGCGCGCGTACTCGACGACGACCGAGTCGCCGAGCTGGAAGCCGTAGACCGGCTTCATGTTGGTGCCGCCCGTGAACACGTCGATGCCCGAGTTCGGCCCGCCGTTGCTCATCTGCAGGTAGACGTCGTAGCCCGTGGCGATCTGGTCGAAGCCGATCACGATGCCGCCGACGCCGAGGACCGTGTCACCGGCCGTGCCGGTGGTGTTCGGCGTGAGCGCGCTGCACGGGTTCAGCAGGTTGAGATTGTCCTTGAGGACCTTGATCGTCATCGTGTCCGTGCACGCGCCGGCGCCCGGAGGGAACACGGTCGCGAACGCCGCATTCGCCATCACGAGCGTCATTGCGGCAACACCAACGCTGAGAAGCAGCTTCTTCATCAAGCACCCCCATATGAAGTGGAACCACGTGGAAGATGTCGCCCTTGGGGCGGCCGGATCGGGCCGGCACGGCGTCCCTGCGCGCACTCGGGTCGCCCTCTCGCGGAACGACGCCGGATCAGCTTTGGAGACGGAGCCATTGAAAGGTCCGCGACAAGCCTACCAAGCCGGGGCGCGGCGGGCGAACCAAAATGCTTGCTGCGGCGTGGTTACGAACCTGTAGCCGGGCCCCGGCCGGCCAGGGGGCGCGTCCGCTAAGCCGCAACTCCGTCGGCTGGGAGAAAACACCCCCCGCCGGCGGCGGGCCGACCCGGAAGGCGGCCCGAGGCTGGCTCAGGGGGTGCCGACGCCGATCAGCACCAAGATCTTGGACAGCACCGCGCTGGCCCGCTGGGGAAACGTGGGCGTGGCGATCGTGCCCGAGACCATCGGGTACGTGCTGACCACGAACTGGCCGCCGTTGGCTTGCGGGACGCTCATCCCGAGGGCGTAGTCGGCCGGGTTGTCCTCGGAGAGCAGGTGCGGCGTCGCGTAGAAGAGCACCTGGGACGTGTTCCTGGGCCGGAACGCCCGCATGCCGCCGATGATGCGCCGGTTCTGGACGCTGTCCGCGAATCCCGGGTAGTAGAGCACCCCGCTGCCGTTCAGGCTCCACGAGGCGCTCGAGTCCGAGGGCACGCTCGGGACGCCGTGCAGGAAGATCCCGTCGGTGTTCAGGTACTTCTGGACGAACGCTTCGTCGAACGGCCCGCCGCTGCTCCACGAGCGCACCAGGTTCAGCGACTCGAGGAACATCTTGCCGCCGTTGTCGAGGTAGTCCCCGATCCCGCTGCCGTAGTTCGAGAGCACGGTCGAGATCGAGGTCTGCTCGCCGCGGTACCACACGACCGCCCGGAACTGCTCGAACGTCTGCTCGAGGTCCTTGGCCGAGTGGAAGGGCTGGTTGGTCTGCAGGCGCAGCACCGACCACGTGCCAGCGGGGAGCCCGGCGCGCGCGACCGCGTTGGCGTACAGCGTGTCGTTCCGGACGTTCGAGGCGTCGGTCGTGGGCACGTCGTCGACGAGCAGCAGCCGCCCCTTGCCCTGGGCGTCGGGCAGCGCGACCGGGGCCTTCACGTACCACGAGACGCTGTCGATCGGCCCGGCCATGCCGCCGTCGTCGATGCCCTGGATGTACAGGGTGCGGCGCCCCGAAACCCATTGGCCGTTCAACTGGAACTGGGAACTGGGCACGGTGAACATGCCGTTCGCCCCGATGACCGGCGAGTCGGCGTGGCCGTCGAGCCACAACCGGCAGATCACCCGCGCGGGATCGCCATCCACGTCGGTCACGGCCCACGTGACGGTGGCCGAGGCGAACGTCGTGTCGGAGCGGTCGCCCGAGTTCGGCTTGCTGACCAGCGTGACGATCGGCGGCAGGTTGCGGAAGTAGAAGCGCTGCCGCGCCGGCTCGGGGTCGGGCACGCCGCGGTCGTTGACCGCGCGCGCCTCGAACACGGCGGAGGTCTTGCCGTTCGGCGTGTACACGGTCAGCACGCTGTCGGTGCGCGTCGTGAAGTGCCACGACGTGTCGGACGGCGCGTAGAGCGTGTCGATGAGCCGCACGTCGTAGCCGGCGATGTAGCCGTGCGGGTCGCTGCCGAACCAGTGCAGGTGCACGGTGTGGTTGACGCCGTTCGTGTCGACCGGGCCGTCGATGAAGATGATCGTCTGCGGGGCGTCGAAGCTCACGCCCACGGTCTTCAGCTTGCCGCAGCCGCTGCCGGCCAGCCCGGCCACCGCGGCGAGCGCGGCGAGGAGCAGGATCGCGAGGAAGCGTCGCATGTCAGAAGTCCTCCCGATCCGACTTCACGAGGAGGAACTTGCCCGTCTCGCGCTTGCCCGAGTGCTTGTCCTCGACGGCCCACATGTACAGGCCGGTCGCGGCCGCCTGTCCCTCGCGGGTGATGAGGTCCCAGCCCCACATCGAACCCGGCAGGATGGTCTTGATGTCCGCCCCGCCGCGGTTGATGCCGCGCGCGTTGACGCCCGTGTAGGTCGCGCCGTCGAAGTCGGTCTTGTAGATGAGGTCGCCCGCGAGCGTGTAGATGCGGATCGAGCACTGCGCGGGGAGGTTCGCGAACCACAGGTAGTGGTCCTTCGCCTGCTGGCCGCGGTCCCACGACGCCTCGACGCGGTAGGGATTCGGGAACACCGTCACGCCGAGGCCGGCCCGCTCGCCGCCCGGAGCGGGGCCCGGGAGCACCACGACTTCGTTCTGGGCGAAACCGCTCTCGAGCGACTCGATGTTCGCGTCGCCGATGTCGTACGACGTCACCGCGGCGTAGTACTTGAAGCCGTCGCGCAGGTGGTCGACCGTGAACTTGTACTGGTACGTGACGCCGTCGATCGTCACCGGCGTGGCCAGCCGCGGTCCGTCGAGGCCGGTGTTGAATCCGGTGGTGTCGTGGGGCGCCGTGGCGAGGTCGAACTGGGCCACCATGTCGAGCGAGTCGCGCGAACTGCCCAGGTAGAGCCGGTAGCCCTCGAAGTCCTGGTGGATGGGACTCGTCGGGTCGAAGAACGACTCGGGGTCGTCCTCCCAGTAGTAGTCGATCGCGTTCTCGCGGGCGACGATCTTCATGCGTGGCGAAGGCGGGGGCACGGGCACGATGTAGTCCAGGTCGTAGGCGCGCTGCGCGATCACCGCGCGCTTGGCCAGTTCCTCGAACGTGAGCCCGCCGAGGTAGGCGAAGTCCACGGAGATGCTGTCGCCGGGGTTCACCGTGTCGAACGGGCCCACGGCGAGCAGCGTGACCGGGTCGCCCGTGACCGGCGCGAGGCTGTCGGGCAGCGGCACCAGGCTCTGCTTGGTCCCCGTGGACATGAGCTGGTACTTGAGGCTGTCCTCGTCGCGGGCCGCGCTGCCGGGCGCGTAGCTCCACGCCGCGAACGTGACCTGCTTGCCGGCGGTGTCCACGACGCCCCGCGACTTCACGCCGAGCAGCTTGACGCCGACGATCTCCGGCACGAGATCGAAGCGGCAGGCCGTCTGCACGGCCGCCTGGCAGTACCGCTCCGTGACCATCGACAGCGAGTCGTTCCACCCGATCAGCTTCTTGTTGAACCAACCCGACGGCGGGTAGGTGTTCTGCAGCCGCATGTTGCCGCTCGCCAGCTCGTCGTACATGCCGAGCCAGACGTTGCGCAGCGGCGGGCCGTCGTTGTGGATCACGTAGTGGAAGATGATCAGGTTCGCGTAGTCCGAGAACGACCACTCGAACGTGTACTGGTTCACGATCACCTGCAGCGGACGGTGGCGCTTGCGCTGGTCCGCCGGGCGGTCGCTGTAGCTCGAGATGAAGTCCAGCTCGCTGATCGCGTCGGGGTCGTACGAGCGGCTGTTCGGCAGCGTCGAGCGCGCGATGACCTGGTTGCCGGCGGGCGTGAACTCGCTCGACGAGGCGCTGTTCGCGCCGGCGGCGCCGTCCTCGGCCGCGATCGTCACGCCGATGAAGGCGCCGTCCTCGTCCTGGGCGATCGCGCCGATCCACGGGCCGCCACGCACCATGTGCATGTGCCCGGAGCCGAGCGGGTACTCGAACGACGGGGCGAACGACGAGAAGTTCGTGCCCACGAACCCGTAGTTCGTGAGCGTCATGCCGATCTTGTTGCCGTTCTGGATGCGCGCGGCGAACGCGATCGAGTCGGCGGCGGCGGCCAGCGTGCGCTCGGCCGCGAACGGGCTGGCGGTGTGCGCGGCGTCGGTGGCCCCCCACGCGGGGGCGGCGAGGATCGCGGCGAGCGCCGCCACGGCGAGGAAGGTGCGGTTCCGGCTCACTTGCGCCTCTTGTAGCGAATGACCTGCGAGCGGCCGAAGTCGGCGACGTACGCCAGCGAGTCGTCCACGCCCAGGGCGACCGGGTCGTCGAGCTGCAGCCCGTCGCTGTTGGCTTCGACGTTCACGTCCTGCACGTAGCCACCTCCCGACGTGTAGCGCAGCACCCGCTTGTTGCCGCGGTCCACGACGTACAGGTAGCCCGAGCCGTCGACGGCGACGTTCGTCGGCGCCTCGAAGGCGGTGCCCGTCGGGGTCTCGCTGCCGTCCATGCGCGAGATGCCCACGTTGGGCGCGTACGTGCCGATCAGCTTGACCTTGTTGTTGCCGCGGTCGGCCACCAGCAGCCCGCCGCCCAGCAGCGGCGACCAGCGCATTCCGCGCGCGTCGTTGATCGACGAGGCGCCGCTGCCGTTCAGGACGACCCACGTCGTGTCGCGGTGCCAGTTGGCGCCGGGCATGTACAGGTCGGGGGGCGTCACGCCCGGGTACTTCGGCCCGCGCGCGTAGCGGTAGATGCGCGAGATGAACTTGCGCGTCCGGATGCGCGGGTCGGTCGCGAGCGTGTCCAGCACGACGGCCGTGCCCGAGACGTAGACGTAGCCGTTGTCGTCGGCGGCGATGCCGTTCACCCACGCGAACGTCGTGTCGGTGAACGTCGACACGGTGTCGCCGCCCGAGATCGGGAACTCGCGCACGCGCCAGGTGGCCGTGTAGTCGAAGACCATGCTCCGCGCGCCATTGCGGACCGTGTCGGCCTCGCACGTGTTGCGGATCGGGTCGTACTTGGCCATGCACGAGTCGCCCTCGTCGAGCACGAACAGCTTGCTCTGCGCCGAGGCGATCGCGACCGGGTTGAAGAGCGTCCGGGGCGACTCGAAGAAGGGCGCGCCGATCGGGTTCGGCGTCGTGAACGGGTAGAGCCGCACTTCGCCGCGCGGCACCGCGGGTCCGCCGCTGCCGCCGGTGTTGAAGAGCATGAAGAGCTGCGAGCCCGAGCCGCGCGTCATGATGACGTCGGTGATGCCCGTGAAGCCCTTCCAGGTCGCGAGCATCGCGTAGCTCTGGTCGGTCGGCACCGGCACCGCCACCCGCTTCTCGGTCGGCAGTTCGAACTTGCCCCCACAGCCCACGCCGACCGCGACGAACGCGGCGGCCAGGAAGACGATCAGGAACTTCATGCGCCCCATCAGAACCTCACCCCGAGCGAGAACCGGTGAATGCCGCCCAGGTAGCCGCCGTCCGTGTAGGCGTAGTCGAGCGTGCCGCGCAGCGACGAGAAGTCACCGGTGAAGCCGGCGCCCGCGCTGAACTTGAGGTCGTCGGCGTTGAAGTTGTATCCCGAGCGCAGCGCCACGACCCGGTAGAGGGAGTACTCGACGCCGGCCTTGGCCTGCAGGCGGTTGTCCGCGGGCTGGTTCATCTCGAACGACGTCGTGAGGCGCTGGTTCGTGTTCTCGATCGGCTCGAACGCCACGCCGTAGCGGAACGTCATCGGCGGGTCGTAGCCGTCGTACTCGCGCACCTCGCCCGTGTACGGCGAGACGAAGTTGCCCGAGGGCTTGAGCTCGGAGCCGAAGTTGGTCAGCGCCGTCGCGATGCGGATGCTGCCGATGCCCAGGTAGAAGATCGAGCCCACGTCGAACAGCATCGCGCTGGTCGTGGGTCCGCCCACCTGCGAACCGAGGTCCTCGTGCAGGAACTTGGTGCCGAAGCCGACGAGCAGCTTGTCGGTCCAGCGCCGCGAGTAGCTGACGCCGGCGACGAAGTCCGAGTACGTGAACTGGCGGCCGGTCCCGAAGGGCTGGATGTCGGTCGTCTCGTCGATGGTCGTGGCGAGCGCGGCCACCTGCAGCCCGATCGAGCCGCCCAGCCGGCGCGACGGCATGACGAGCGTGAAGTGGTCGTAGTGGATGTCGGCCGGCCATTCCACGTGCGAGGCCGCGATCTCCTTGCGCTGGAGCGAGGCGAGGCCGGCGGGATTCCAGAAGATGGCGCTCGGGTCGTTGGCGACCGCGACGAAGGCCTCGCCCATCGCCTCGGCACGCGCGCCGACGCCGATGCGCAGGAACGACGCCGAGGAGGTGCCGGCGCGCTGGCCGCCGAGCGAGACCTGCGCGAGCGCCGGCGGCGCCGCGAGCGCGAGCGTTGCGAGGACCGCGAGGAGCGTCCGGCGGAGGCGACGATTACAGGTCGACATCGAGCTGCAGCCTCCACTGGGCGCCGGGCCCGTAGTTCGAAGGGTCGTCCACCGTGCCCGTGCGCACGTAGTCGGTCAGGCCGCTGACATTCGTCGGGTCGTACGCACCCTGCCCCCACACGTAACCCCGGCCGGTGACCGGGTCCACGCGGTTGATGAGGCGGTTGTTGAAGATGTTGGTCGCCTGCAGGCTCAGGTCGAACCGGCGGCCCATCGCGCGGAACCAGCGGTTGACCTTCATGTCGGTGGTCACCTGGAACGGCGCGTTCATCGAGTAGGGCAGGCCGATCTGGTTCTGGCGGGTGATGTCGTAGGGCGTGTACGCGCGGCCCGACTGGCCCTGCACGAACACGTTGAGGCCCCCCTGCCGCAGCCAGCTCCAGCCCGCGGGCGGGTCCTTGTCGTAGCGCAGGTCGAAGTTGACGCTCAGCTTGTGCGGCCGGTTCCAGCTCACGAACACCTCGGACAACCGCGTCTCGGACGCGCCGCCGATCTCCTGGAGCGCCTTCTCCTCGGCCGGGTTGCTGCTCTTGCCCTTCGTCTGCTGGTACGAGTACGACAGCTTGCCCGACCAGTGGTTCGAACGGCGCTTCTCGATCTCGATCTCGAAGCCCTTCGAGCGCGAGAAGTGGCCGTTCAGGTACACGAAGTACGACTCGATGTTCGTGCCCGACAGCGGGTCGACGCGCGTCGCGCTCGGGTAGTCGTACACGTCCTTCACGAAGAACGTGAGGTTCGCGGCCGCCGTGGGCAGGAACTGGTGCTTGGCGCCGACCTCGTAGTTGACCGACACCTGCGGGTTGAGGTTCGGGTTGCCCTGCAGCGGGAAGGACTCGCTCGAGATCGAGTTGAGCTTCGAGTAGACGTAGCGGTACGACGGGATCTGGGTGAACTCGCCGTAGTTGAAGAAGAAGTTGCTGTTCTCGGTGATGGGGTGCGACACCATCACGCGCGGCGACACGTGCACCTTCGCGCGCCGCCCGAACAGCGAGTGCGTCTCGGAGTAGAAGCCCTCGCGCTCGGACACCGGGATGTTGCGGCGCGCCGTGTCGGCCAGCGCCTGCTCGGCCTCGCGGCCGATCACCCAGTAGTCGGCGCGCACGCCGACGTTGGCGACGAAGCCCTCGTACTCGAGCCGGTCGCGCACGTAGAGGTCGCCCACCCACGGGTGCGCGATCCACAGGTCGTGCGACTGGCCCAGCCCGTTCGGGTCGTAGATCCACGGGTACTCGATGTCGACGTACTGCACCGACTGCCACTGGTGCTCGAAGCCGGCCTCGAGTTCGTTGTGGTGCAGGCGCTGCGTGACGCTCCAGTTGAGCGCCCAGCTCGTCGTGCGCCGGTCGGACCACTGGTAGTCGTCGCCCGTGTCGTTGAAGTAGTCGGTCCGGCGCGGGTCGCCGCTGGGGTACGCGCTGCGGTCGTCGGGCTCGACGTAGTCCCACCACATCTTGCCGCCCACGTCCTGGCGCTGCGCGAAGAAGTAGCGCGACAGCTGCGCCTCGGTGAAGCCCGTCGTGGAGAGCGTGCGCCGCCACTGCAGCGACGACTGCACGTTGTCCTCGAAGATCGTCGGCGCGTGGTCCAGCCGCCGCGCCCACCGCCACGGGTAGGCCGGGTCGCCGAGGTCGCCGTTCGCGGTGAGGAACGTCCGGCTGAAGCCCTGGTCGATCGCGATGCGCTTGCTGAACGAGTAGGTGAGCTTGTCGTGCGAGTTCGGCTTCCACGTGAGGCCGTAGCGCGCCGCCCAGCGGTTGTCCTGGGCCGGCGACCACATGTCGGGGTACGTGAAGTGGTAGCCGAAGAACGAGTCCTCGTAGCTCGAGTGCAGCCGCGGGTGCAGGATCGGCGGGGCGATCGAGCTCTCGGTGAGCGACGGGTCGAGGCCCAGGTAGCTGAAGCGGGTCTCGAACAGCGAGCCCGACAGGTCGAGGATGCTCGTGAGCGTTCCCGGGAGCTTGATGCCCACGCGGCGCAGCATCGGGTTCCAGATCGGGTCGGGCCCGCTGACCACGCCCTGCCAGGAACGACCGCCGTAGCTGCCCGTGGCGGTGGTGATGCCGGCCTGGTAGCGGTCGGTCCCCTCCTTGAGCTTGATCTCGACGACGCCGGACAGCGCGTTGCCGTAGCGCACGTCGTACGCACCGGTCGCGACGTTGACCTCGGCCACCGAGCGCGCGTTGAGCTGGCCGGCCGTGGACTGGCCCGTCACGAGGTCGCGGTTCGCGACGCCGTTGACGACGAACACGGTCTCGTCGGTGCGCCCGCCGCGCACGTGGATCTGGTCGGCGTCGGTGCTGATGCCCGCCTGCTGCTGCAGCACGTCGCCGACGGTCGTGACGGCGAGGTTGCGGATCTCGCTCGCGTCCACGCTGCGCATGGTCGCGCCCTGCTTGACCTCGACCAGGCGGCGCTCGGCGGTGACTTCGACGGCCTTCTCCTCGCGGACGACCACGTCCTCGAGCGAGAAGTTCACGGTGGTGCTCTTGCCCACGGTCACGGCGACGCCGGCCTGGCTGGCGGGCCGGTAGCCGAGGTACTGGACCTTCACCTCCCAGCTGCCGACGGGCACGGAGGAGATGATGAACTGGCCCTCGGAGTCGGTCAGCCCGCCGCGCTTCACCTCGGGAATCGTGACGCTGGCGAACGGAATGGCGTGGCCGGTCTTCTTGTCGACCACGCGCCCGGTGACCGTGCCCGTGTCCGCGGCGAGCGCGGGGGCGTCGAACCAGGCGAGGAGCAGGACGGGCAGCAGGAGGAGTCGAAGAAGTCTCATGGGCGCCGATGGTCTCGGTAAGGGAACGTGGACCCTAGAGGGGCCACGCCCGAGGGTCAAGGACCGTCGTACCAGCGGAGAAACGCGATTCCGCGTTCTTGCCGCCGGTCCGGCTGCGCCGCCGGACGAGACGTCGCCACTGCCCGATCTCCGCACCACCCCACCCCTCCCTTTCGCTCAGTAGCTGCCCCGCAGGTCGTACTCGTGCGGAAACGCGTCCATGAAGACGCGATCGATCTCGAGGTTGACCTCGCGCAGCATGCGCGCCTTCTGCGGGTACGGCATGAAGGCGCTCTTGAAGCCGTTGATGATGATCCGCTTGATCTCGTAGGGGCTCAGCCGGAATGCGCGCGCCGCGATGTCGATCTCCTGCGACACGGTCGTGGCCGACATGAGCCGGTTGTCGGTGTTGAGCGTCACGCGCAGTCCCATGCGGAAGTACTGCCCGAACGGGTGCACCTTGATGGTGCGGGCGACGCGCGTCTGCACGTTCGACGACAGGCACATCTCGAGCGGCACGCGGTGGTCGCGCACGTAGCGCAGCAGGTCCTGGTCCTCGAGCAGCCGCGTGCCGTGCCCGATGCGGTGCGCGCCGCAGTAGTGCAGCGCCTGCGCGATGCTCTCCGGCCCGAACGCCTCGCCGCCGTGCACGGTCGAGTTCACGTTGTGCTTCGCGACGAGCTGGAACGCCTCGCGGTGCGCCTTGGCCGGGTAGTCCTTCTCCTGGCCGGCGAGGTCGAACGCGAGAACGCCGCGGCCCTTGTAGGCCACGGCGAGTTCGGCCAGCGCCAGCGCCACCTGCGGCGCCATGGAGCGGATGCCGCAGATGATGACGCCGGTCGAGATCTCGAGTTTCGCGCCGGCGTCGCGCAGTCCCGCGATCACGGGGTCGACGATGTCCTCGTACGACAGGCGCCGCTTGCGGTGCAGCACCGGCGAGTAGCGCACCTCGAGGTGCCGCACGTTCTCGGCGGCGCAGTCCTCGACCAGCTCGTAGGCGATCCGGTAGAGGGCTTCCTTCTCCTGCATCACCGACAGCGTGATGTCGAAGATCTTGAGGTAGTCCGCCAGGTTGCGCGTGCGCTTGCCGGCCTGCATCAGCCGCGTGAGCTTGCCCAGGTGCGTGGTCGGGAGCTTGACCTTCTGCTCCTTCGCCAGCTCGAGCACCGTCTTCGGCCTCACGCTCCCGTCGAGGTGGCAGTGCAGCTCCGTCTTCGGCAGCTTCCTCAGCACGTCCAGCGTGAGTCGCATCTTCGGCGGTCCCTCGCGCGCCCCGGCCCTAGCGGCCGCCCTCGAGCGCCATGATCTTGCGGACGCGCCGCTCGTGGCGGCCCCCCGCGAACTCGGTCGTCAGGAAGAGGCGCACGATCCGCACGGCGGCGCCCCGGTTCACCACGTTGGCGCCGAGCGCCAGCACGTTCGCGTCGTTGTGCTCGCGGCCGTTGAGCGCCGTGCGGTCGTCGTGGCAGAGCGCGCAGCGCACGCCGGCGATCTTGTTGGCCGCCATCGTCGAGCCGATGCCCGCGGCGTCCACGATCACGCCGCGCAGCGCCCGGCCGGCGGCGACCTCGCGGGCCACGGCGGCCGCGAAATCGGGGTAGTCCACCGCGTCGCCGGAATGCGTCCCGCAGTCGAAGACCTCGAATCCCATCTCGTCCGCGATCGCGCGCTTGAGCACTTCCTTGAGCGCGTAACCTCCGTGGTCCGAACCGATCGCGACGCGGCGGGGCGCCGGCGGACGGGACGCGGCGGGCGCGGGAGCCGACGCGCGCGGCGCGCCGGGCTCGGGACCCAGCGCGCGCTCGATGGCCTCGCTCACGAGGCGGCGGACCGTGGATTCGTCGGGGGTGCGCATGGGCCGCGCAGCATAGTCCCGCGCGGGCGTGCCCGCCAGCGCCATGCCGCCGGGGGCACCGCCCCGCGCGCCTTCACAAGGCCTGCACCCCCGGGCGCCGGGGCGCCGTGCTAACCTTTCCCGCCGATCCGCGCGCCCATTGCGCCCAGGGCGCACGGGACTGCCCCCCACCGACCCGGGAGATGCCGTGATCCGTCGCTCGCTCGTCCTCGCCGTGCTCGCGCTGGGTGCCCTGGCCGGCGTCCAGCGGCCCGCCGCGGCCGCGATGCTCCCCGACAGCACGCAGCTGGACGGCTGGCGCCTGTCCAACGGACTCGAGGTGCGGGTCCGCCACGTCCCGCACATGGCCGGGGTCGTGATCACGACCGGCTACCGCTCGGGCACCCTCGACGATCCGGCGGGCCGCGAGGGCCTGGCCGAAGTCCTGTCCCAGCTCGCGTTTCACTCGGCCGCCGGCGACATCCCCGATCGCTCGCCCGAAGAGATGGCCAGCCTGCGGCCGCTGGGCTGGAAGGTGCAGACGACGCCGCGCATGACGCTGCTCTCGGAAGTCGCCTCGGCCCAGCAGTTCCCGGGCGTGCTCCGGCAGGTCGCCACGCGCATGCGCGGGGTGACCGTGACCGAGGCCGGGCTCGGGGCGGCCGTCGACACGGTGCGCCGGAGCCTCGCGAACCGCTACTTCGGGATCGTCGACCAGGCGCTCGAAGGGCGCCTCGACGCGCTCGCCCGCGGCGTCGCCGACGAGGCGATCGTCGGCGCCGCCATGGCGAAGGGGCTGGGCGGGCTCAAGGCGCGCGATGCGCAGGCGGAGCTGGCGCGGCGGTTCGTGCCGGCCAACGCCTGCCTCGCACTCGCGGGCGACTTCTCGAACGTGAACGTGCGCGCGCTGATCGAGCACGAGTTCGGTTCGATCCCGGCCGGCAGCCGGGCCCCGGACGTCTCCGACCCGGTGCTCCAGGCGGGCGAGCGCCAGTCGACCTGGCCCGGGCTCGACCATCCCGTTCCCGCCGTCGGCATCCTGGCGCCGTCGCTCGACGACTCGACGCACGCCTCCTTCTTCCTCGCCGGCCTCATGACGGGCCTGCAGCTGCGCGCGATGCGCGGCAACCCGGCGGCCCCGGTGACGCTGCGGTTCCTGTTCTCGGCCTACGATTCGCCCGACATGCTGCGGCTCTACCCGGACCTGCCCCCGGGCGACGACAAGCCGGCGACGCTGGGACTGGTGATGGACTACCTGACCGAGCAGATCGGCCGCGAGATGGTCACGCGCGACCTGATCGAACGGGTCAAGGCGGCGTGGGACTGGCTGCTCGGCGGCCCGTTGCCCCCGGGCCTGCAGAAGCAGGCCGCCGAGGCGCCCGGCATGCTCGTGCCGCTCACGTCGGGCATGGCGACCCGGGCGCTCTGGCGCGGCGACGACTTCTGGGACGGCTACCGCCGGCGATTCGAGGCGTCGGTCGAGAACCCGAGCGTCTACTTCCCGTGGATGACCGACCCGGCGCACCAGGTCCGGCTCGTGCTCGTCCCGAAGAAATGACGTGGTCCGCGTTGCCGGGCCACGGAGCGCGCTGGTAGGTTCCGGTCCGGCATGTCGCGACGCATCCTGATCGGCATCGCCGGCGGGTCCGGCTCCGGGAAGACACTGGTCGCGCGCCCCAACCGGCGCCAGCGGGGGGCCGAGAAGGTGGTCGTCGTCGACCAGGACTCCTACTACAAGGATCTCGACCAGATCCCGTTCCGCGACCGCGAGGCGCGGAACTTCGATCATCCGGACGCCTTCGACAACGTGCTGCTCGCCGATCACCTGCGCGAGCTGCTCGCGGGCCGCCCGATCGACCAGCCGGTCTACGACTACACGCAGCACTGCCGCTCGGCCGAGACGCGCCGCATCAGCGACCACGTGGTGATCGTGCTCGAAGGCATCCTGATCTTCCACGAGCCCGAGCTGCGCGCGCTCATGGACATCAAGCTGTTCGTCGACGCCGACGCCGACGTGCGCCTGACGCGCCGCCTGCGCCGCGACCTCGTGGAGCGCGGCCGCGCGATCGACTCGATCCTGCGCCAGTACGAGGAGAGCGTGCGGCCGATGCACCTGCAGTTCG
>CAZIXL010000012.1:0-15313 GCA_964542885.1 uncultured bacterium | reverse complement strand
GCAGGGGGTCGTCACGTCGCTCGCGCAGATGGCCGCCGAGGAGCTGGGCGTCGCGCTCGCGTCGGTCGAGATGGTGATGGGCGACACCGATCGCTGCCCGTGGGACATGGGCACGTTCGGCTCGATGAGCACGCGGTTCTTCGGGCCCCCCCTGCGCGCGGCCGCCGCGCGCGCACGCGCGATCCTGCTCGACCTCGCCGCGGCGAAGCTGGGCGTGCCGGCGGACAAGCTGGTCGTGGAGGACGGCGTCGTGTCCCCGGCCGGCCGCCGGTCGCCGCGGGTGACCTACGCCGAGCTGGCGAAGGGGCGCGCGCTCGCGGCCCGGGTCCAGGGCGAGCCGGCGTTGCGGCCCGTCCCGAAGTGGACCGTCGCCGGGCGGCCCACGCGGCGCACCGACGCCCGCGCCAAGGTGACCGGCGCCGCGAAGTACGCGGGCGACATCCGCCTGCCGGGCATGCTCTACGCGTGCCTGCTGCGGCCCCCGGCGCACGGCGCGACGCGCCGCTCGCTCGACACGTCGGCCGCGAAGGCGCAGCCGGGCGTGCGCGTGATCGAGGACGGCGAACTCGTCGCCGCGCTCCACGAGCAGCCCGACCTCGCCGCGCGGGCGATCGCCGCCGTGCGGGCGGAATGGGAGGTGCCCGCGCCGCAGGCGAACACGGAAACCATCTTCGATCACCTCGTCGCGGTCGCGCCCGCGCCCGTCGAGCGCGACCGGAAGGGCGATCTCGCCGAGGGCGAGCGCGCGGCGACCGAGCGCTTCGAGCACCGCTACGAGAACGGGTACGGCGCGCACGCGCCCATGGAGCCGCACACCGCGCTCGCGCGCTTCGAGGGCGGCAAGCTGACCGTGTGGGCCGCCACGCAGACGCCGTTCCCCGACCAGGCGCAGATCGCCCAGGCGCTGGCGATGAAGACCGACGACGTGCGCGTGATCACGCCGTTCGTGGGCGGCGGCTTCGGCGGCAAGAGCGGCACGCCGCGGCAGTCGATCGAGGCTGCGAAACTGGCGCGCCTCACGGGCCGGCCCGTGCAGGTGGCCTTCAACCGCGCCGAGGAGTTCTTCTACGACGCCTTCCGCCCGGCCGCGCTGGTGAAGATCCGCTCGGGGATGGACGAGACGGGGCGCATCACGCTCTGGGACCACCAGGTGTGGTACGCGGGCGCGCGCAGCACCGAGCCGATCTACGACGTGCCGAACCACCTCGTGCGCGTGTACGGCCAGTGGGGGCGCGACGCGGAGCACGCGCACCCGTTCGCGACCGGGCCGTGGCGGGCGCCGGGCGCGAACCTCAACGTGTTCGCTCGCGAGTCGCACCTCGACGTGATGGCGGCGAAGGCGGGCCTGGACCCGCTCGCGTTCCGGCTGCAGAACGCGCCGGACGCCCGCGCGCGCGCGGTGCTCGAGGAAGCGGCCCGGCGCTTCGGGTGGACGCCGGCGAAGGCGCCGAGCGGGCGCGGGGTGGGGATCGCGTGCGGGCTCGACGCCGGCACCTACGTGGCGCTGTGCGCCCAGGTCGGCGTGGACCGCGCGAGCGGCCGCGTGCAGGTGAAGCGCATCGTCTGCGCGCAGGACATGGGGCAGGTGATCAACCCCGACGGCGCCACCATGCAGGTGGAAGGCTGCATCGCGATGGGCCTGGGCTACGCGCTCACCGAGACGGTGCGCTTCGAGTGGGGCCGCATCGACGAGCAGAACTTCGGCACCTACGAGCTGCCGCGCTTCTCGATGATGCCGGCCGTCGAGACGCACCTGCTGGAGAACGACGCGCTGGCGCCGCAGGGCGGCGGCGAGCCCGCGCTGGTGCCGGTGGGCGCGGCGATCGCCAACGCGATCTTCGACGCGACCGGCGCGCGCGTGTTCACGATGCCCATGACCCCGGAGGTCGTGAAGCGGGCGCTCGGGTAGGCGCCCCGGGACGCACGGCGGGCGGCGCGGGCGGTCGTTCGTCTCGTGCGTGCCGGACGTAGGAGGGGGACACCGATCCATCCCGGAGGTCCCTCATGCGATCCTCGATTCTCGCGATCACGCTTCTCACCGCGCTCGCCGGCGCGTCCGTCGTCTGGGAGGCGACCGCGGCGAATGGCGGCGCCGCGCTCGCCGTTCGCTCGCCCGGGCTCCATCAGCCCATCCTCCTCGTGGCCGAGCCCGACTCGGGCGCGCTGGTGCTGTTCGCCGACACCCGCAGCGGCGGCCTCGAGCTGTACGCCCAGCGCACGGACCACCTCGGGCACCCGACCGGCGCCGACGGCGGCGTCAAGGTCCTGGGTGTCACGGACGCCGCCGGTTTCAACGATGCCGTCGCGGACGGCGCCGGCGGCGCGATCGTGGCCTTCACGCGCGACGGCGGAACGACGGGCAGCGACATCGTGGTGCAGCGGGTCCTGCCCGACGCTTCGCTCGGGTTCGGGCCGACGGGGCTCGTGGTGTGCTCCGCGACGGCGACCCAGAGCTACCCGCTGCTCGTCGCCGGCACCGCCGGAGACTTCTACGTGACCTGGCACGACGCCCGCGCCGCGGCCTCGTACGAGGACATCTATGCCCAGCGGCTCACGCTCGCGGGCGCGGCGCAGTGGACGGCGAACGGCATCCCGGTGAACGGGCCCACGTACCGGGACTGGGGCTACCCCACCGTGGCCCCCGACCTGCAGGGCGGGCTGTTCGTCACCTGGCACACGGCCTCCCCGGCGTCGTTGCGCCTCCAGCGCGTCGATGCGAGCGGGACGCTGCGCTACGGCGCCGCCGGCGCCACGTACGGCGTCGCGGACAACGCCGGCTACCCGGTGCCCGCGGGCGACGGCTCGGGCGGCGCGTGGGTCGCGTGGAGCGAGGGGACATGGAACGGCAGCGCGTGGAGCTACCAGGCCTGGGCCACGCACTTCTCGTCCGCGGGCGCGGCGACGATCGCTGCGCGCGGAGTGGCGGTCAGCCCGACGTCGTCCGCGAACTACTCCGTGCTCCCGATCCGCGATGCGACGTCCGGGTGCTTCGTCTACAACTTCACCTGGAATCCCGGCCCCTACGGCGCGGAGCTCTTCCGCCAGCACGTGGACGCCACGGGCATCGTCCAGCCCGGCGCGTACGGCGAGTCCATGGTCACCAACGTCAGGGACTTCTTCGGCGCGGACGTGGGTGGGGCCCTCGCCGTTTCGCTGGTGCAGGTCGCGACCAACTCCGGCCGTGTCCGGCTGCGCGTGCAGCGCTACGCGCTCGACGGCACGCCCCAGTTCCCCGGGACCGGCGTCGTGGTCGGCCGTGACGACCCGCAGCTCGTCGTGTACTCCACCCGTCCGGCCGGCGGCCCTGCCGGCCTCACGCTGGTCGGCTTCACGGACTCGCGCTACTTCAGCCCGAACGACGACCAGAACTACCAGGCCTTCGGGCAGGCCCTGGGCCCGGCCGGCGATGCGCTGTGGGAAGACGGCGAAGCGCCGGTGATCCGGTCGGCGCGCGACTTCCCGAACGACCAGGGCGGCGCGTTGCGGGTGAAGTGGACGCCCGGCTGCGCCGACCAGGACGCCGCGCACGTCGTGACCGGCTACCGCGTGTGGCGCGCGCTGCCCGGCGACCTCGCGACGAGGATCCTCGCGGCCCGCCCCGCAGGGGCCGCGTCCGCGGAGGACACGCCGTTCGAGATCGGGGGCCGCACGTACCTCGCGACCGCCGCCGGGACGTGGGAGGCCGTCGGCGAATCGCCCGCGGCGCGGCTCGCGTCCTACGCGCTCACCGTGCCGACCGGCCAGGACTCGATCGCGGGCGCGAACGCCGACGAGACCTTCATGGTCGAGGCGTACGACGACTCGAGCCACCAGTGGTTCACGGGCGAGGCGACCGGGCACTCGGTCGACAACCTCGCGCCGGGCATGCCGGCCGGCGCGTCGGCGTTCTACGCGAACGGCGCGACGACGCTCTACTGGCAGGTGGCCGCGGCGCCCGACCTGTGCTGCTACGAGGTCTACCGCGGTGGCGACCCGTCGTTCGTGCCGTCGGCCGCGAACCGGATCACGGTGACCTCGGCGCAGGCCCTCGTGGATCCCACGCCCGGCGCCTACTGGTTCCGCATCGCCGGCCGCGACGTCCACGGCAACCTCGGCGCGTCCGTTCTCGTCGCACCGGGCGGGACCGCCGGCGTGGACGACGCGGCGCCGCACGACTGGGCCCTGCGCGCCGCGTGGGTCCGGTCCGCCGGCCAGCTCGTGCTCGCGCTCGACGTGCCGCACGCCGACGACGGCGAGCTGGAGCTGTTCGACGTCGCCGGCCGCCGGCTGTGGAGCGCGCCGTTCCGCGCCGAAGCGGCGGGAACGATGCGCGTGGACGTCGACGGCGCGCGCTTGCGTCCCGGTCTCGTGCTCGCGCGCGTGCGCGCACGATCGGGGCGCGATCTCGTCGCGCGCACGATCGTGATCCGGTGAGCGCGCGCGCGCGACCTGCCGTGGGCCCGGCGCGCAGCGAGGCGCACCTGCCGCCGTTCACGGCGCGAGGCACCGGCCCCGGCGCTAGGCGGCTGCGGTCGCACCCGGAGAGCGCATCGAACTCGCGCGAACCGGCGGCTGGTGGGGCCGAATCGTAAGGCCGCCGGGGGGTCGCTTTCCCGGCGTCCTCGCCAGGCCGCGTTCCCGGACTCCTTCCGGAAAGGGGGCGGCCATGCCTCGACGTTTCACGAACTACGAGTTGGCCAGGTCCGTCGCCATCGGCCTCGTGACCGCGCTGCTCGTCTCGGTCGTGATGGTGAACGCCTACCAGGCGGGGCTCGTGCCGCTGCCCGAGCCGCTCCCGGTCGCGTTCGCCGGGCGGCTCTTCGGCGCCGCGTTCCAGTTCTCGAACGGCATCCTCCTGCAGTTCGGGTGGATCACCTTCTGGTCGCTCGCCTACGTGCTGCTCGTGCGGCACCACACGTTCGTCAACGCCCTGCGCCTGGCGTTCGCGCTCTGGGTGGGCGTGCTCGTGATCTTCTTCCCGCTCGTCGGCTGGGGCGTGTTCGGCGTCGCGCTCGGACCGGGCCTCGTGCCGCCGCTCGTGGCGCTGGTGCCGCACCTGCTGTTCGCGGTGATCGTCTGGGCCCTGGGCCGTCACACGGGGCCCGCGGACGTGGTGGCGCCGGCCTGACCGAAAGCCCGGCATGCGGGGCGCCGGCCGCCGGTCGACGCCGTCCGCCCGCTCGACCGCGTACGGGCCGTTTCGCGGCAGGGCGCCGGGCACGGGCCGGGGTCGCCCGGGCAGCGAGCGCCGGCCGCGTCACACCGCCCGCACTCGCACGACGAACCGGGTGACGGGAGGCCTGCAGCCTCCCGGCGCCGCGGTGGGGGGCGATGGGCCTTCCGCAGGGGTTGCGCGCCGGGGCCGGACCTGCTTGCGTCCCGCGACGAATGCCATCGCTCGAGCGCGGAAAGCCGGACGCCGGATCGGCGGGCGTCGCGAACGAGACCGAGGTCCGCTGGGACCAGGCCTCTGCCTTCGTGCGCCGCCGGCTCGAGTTCGAGCTGCCGCCCTCGAGCCGTGGCCTGATCGACGACCTGGCCCAGGAGTGCATGGTGAAGCTGCTGCGCTTCGTGCGGCGCGAGCCCGTCCAGAACCTCGAGGCGCTGCTCACGCAGCTCGCGCGCCGCACGGCGATCGACGCGCTGCGCCGGCGCACGCGCTGGTCGGCGCTCGTGAGCGGCGACGAGGACGACGTGGCCCTGGCCGCCGACCCGAAGGCGCACGCCGGGCGCCTGGGCGACCCGCTCGAGCGACTGCAGTTCGTGGTGCTCGAGTACTTCACCGCGCGCGAGGCGCGCTGCCTCGAACTGGCGAAGGCGTACTTCGCCGAGATGGACTGGAAGGCCGTGGCGGCCGCGCAGGGCCGCAGCCACGACGGGATCCGCAAGCAGTGGTCGCGCTGCATCGAGTTGCTCCGCTCGGCGGCGAGCGCCGAGTCGGGAGCCTTGTTCGACGTCCTCAGGGACGAGTGAGGAAGCGGGAATGGACCGCCGGGAGTCGCACGACTGGGTGAAGGGCCGGCTCGCCGCGTGGCGCGCGGGGCTGCTGGACGAAGCGGACGACGCGCGGATCGAAGCGCACCTCGCCGCGTGCGCGGACTGCCGCGCGACGGCCGAGGCGTTCGCCGTCGCGCCGGGGGAGGCCCCCGGTGCGCACGTGTCGCCCGCGATCCTCGCGCGCTGGCCGCAGGCGCGCACGGAACTGCTCGGCCTCGAGCGCGCGCTCGTGCGGCGGCACCTCGAGCGTTGCGCGGAGTGCCGGCAGGACCTGGAGTCGTTGGGGCACGCGGCCGTGCTGGAGTTCCGCCCCGGGTGGGAGAGCGGTCACGAGCTGGACGCCGCGCCAGCGAAGCCGGCGATCGCGGCCGCGCCGAACGTGCGCATCGTGCGCTTCGATCCCGGCTTCTTCTCGCATCGCGAGCGCTGGCTCGCCGCGTGGGGCGCGGTGGCGTCCGCGGCCGCGGTCGTGCTGCTCGTCTTCGGGATCCGCGGCGGCTTCGAGGGCCAGCCGCTTTCGACGCCCGTGGGCCTGCGCCCCGCCGAGGGGGTGATCGCGAGCGAGCCGCTCACCGGCCTCAGCCTGCGCATCGCCCCCAGGCCGCGCTCGCTGTCGGGACCGGTGAGGAACGCCGACGCCGGTGAGGGCAGGCTCAACGTGATCCCGATCGCCGGCGCGCTGCAGAGCCTCGCGCTCGGCATCAAGCCCCTCGACGTGCCGGACACTTCGCTCGTGCGCGTGTCGCTGCTCGACATGCGCGGGCGCACGCTCTTCACCGTGCAGTACCGCCAGTGGGAGTTCGCGCCGCGCCGCATGCTGCTCATCGACCGCAAGGGCGCGCCGCTCACGCCCGGGCAGTACGTGGTCGAGCTGGCGAGCCAGATCGAGAAGCACGGCGAGCCACTCGCGCGCACGTCGCGCTACCGCTTCGAGCTGCGCGAGCAGGCGACGGGGCCGTAGGGCGAGGCGGCGCGCGCGGTTCGGTCGGCTGGACGCCGAGCCCGCGCCGCGGGTGGTCGGTCCAGGAGCGCGCGTCGCGGGATCGTGCCGGCACCGGGCAGGCGCCCCGGGCTCGCTCGCGCACGAGCGCACAATGCCATCTCCTGGAACGGGTCGCGCGCATCGGTGCCGGTTCGACTCGACGGAAGCGGTGGGGGCTTGACGGCGGCCAACTCAACGCATATGGTCATGCGCAGAGATTGCGAGTTGGCCATCGATCTCGATTCGGGTGAGCGGCTCCGCCGAGCCCCGGTCGCCATCGGGCCGGTCGTCGAATCCACCGCCGTCGGAGATCCCATGAAACGCCATTCCGCCATCACCATCCTGCTGGTTCTCGCCGGGGCGTCGCTCTTCGCCGCGGGGTGCGGCTCGCAGGGCAGCGACCGTGAGACGGCCGCGAGCGAACCCGTCCGCACCGAAACCGCGAGCCCTTCCACCACCACCGTCACCGAGGCCGACCGCGCCGAGGCCGCCAGGATCTTCGAGACCCGCTGCGCCACCTGCCATGGCAAGGAGGCGCGGGGCGACGGGCCGGGATCGGGGGCCCTCGATCCGAAGCCGCGGAACTTCCACGACGTCGAGTGGCAGAAGGCCACCAGCGATTCCGTGATCGAGACCGCCATCGTCTACGGCGGTGCGGCCGTCGGGAAGAGCGCCGCCATGGTCCCGAATCCTGATCTGCAGGCGAAGCCGGGCGTGGTCGCGGCGTTGCGCGACCTGGTCCGGTCGTTCGGCAAGTAGCCACCCCGTGAACACCGTCACCTCGCCGGGCCGCCTGGCCCCCGGCGCCCAAGGGAGGCACCCGATGCCCACGAGTCGAAAGTCGCGAAGCGCGATCCGGATCGCACCCGTCGTGTTCCTGGCCGGACTGCTCATGTCGTGCGCCGGAGGCGGAAGTTCGTCCGGAACGGACGTTCGCGCGCTCATGAAGGAGCGCAAGCTCACCGACCAGGACGTCGTGGCCGCGCTCAAGACCTACACGCCCACGGGCCGCACCGACCCGTACGTGCTGTTCTCTTCGGGTGGGCACAGTGGGCAGGTGATCGCGATCGGCGTGCCCAGCATGCGCATCCTCAAGTACATCGCGGTATTCACCCCCGAACCCTGGCAGGGCTATGGCTTCGACGACGCCACGAAGAACATGCTCGCGAGCAGCTCGCCTGCAGGCCGCCCGCTGACGTGGGGCGACACGCACCACCCCGCGCTCTCCGAGACCGATGGCGATTACGACGGCCAGTTCCTGTTCGTCAACGACAAGGCGAACGCGCGCGTCGCGGTGATCAACCTCAAGGACTTCGTGACGACGCAGATCGTGCACAGCGGCATCCTCAAGTCCGATCACGGCGGCACCTTCGTCACGCCCAACACCGACTACGTGATCGAGGGCGGGCAGTACCCGGCGCCTCTCGACGGCAGCTACGCACCGCTCGACCAGTACAACGATCGTTACCGCAGTGCGGTCGTGTTCTGGAAGTTCGACCGCGAGGCCGGGCGCATCGACCCGTCGCGCTCCTTCGCGATGGAGCTGCCGCCGTACATGCAGGACCTGACGGACGTCGGCAAGCTCGCCAGCGACGGCTGGTGCTTCATCAACAGCTTCGACACCGAGCGATCCCACGGCGGCATCCAGCAGGGGCAGCCACCGCTCGAGTCGGGAGCCTCGCAGAACGACATGGACTACCTGCACCTCATTCCCTGGAAGAAGGCCGTGGAGGTCGCGTCGATCGCGGCGAACACGCGCACGATCCAGGGCATGCGGGTCGTTCCGCTCGAGGTGTCGCTGCGGGAGGGCCTGCTCTACTTCGTACCGGAGCCGAAAAGCCCGCACGGCGTCGACGTGACGCCGGACGGCACGCGGCTGTGCATCTCGGGCAAGCTCGACACGCACGAGACCGTCTACAGCTGGGCGAAGCTCAAGTCGCTCATCGACGCGGGCAGGTTCGCGGGCAAGGACGCCTACGGCGTGCCGATCCTGCCGTTCCAGGAGGCGATCGACGGGCAGGTCGAGCTCGGACTCGGGCCGCTGCACACGCAGTTCGACGGCCAGGGCTACGGCTACACGAGCCTGTTCATCGAATCGAAGATCGCGCGCTGGTCGCTCAAGGACCTCAAGGTCGTCGACAAGATCCCGGTCCACTACAACATCGGGCACCTGTGCATCGCAGGCGGTGACACCGAACATCCGGACGGTCACTACATGGTCGCGATGAACAAATGGTCGCTGGACCGGTTCAAGAACGTGGGGCCGCTGCTCCCGCAGAACTTCCAGCTCATCGACATCTCGGGCGACCCGATGCAGTTGCTCTACGACATGCCGATCGGTCTCGGCGAGCCGCACTACGCCCAGATGATCAGTGCCGACAAGTTGAAGACGATCGAGATGTACTCGCCGGTCGGGACCGACGCCGTGACGCACGAGCCGGACCCCGCGGCGACCGTCGACGAGAAGGACGCCCGGGTCGTGCGCAACGGCCGGACGGTGGACGTGTACATGACGCTGGTGCGCAGCCACCTCGTGCCGGACAACTTCACGGTCAAGAAGGGCGACACCGTGCGCATGCACCTGACGAATCTCGAGCAGGCGCAGGATGCGACCCACGGCTTCTGCATCAACGGCTACGACATCAACCTGTCGATGGAGCCGGGCAAGTCGGCCGACGTGAGCTTCGTGGCCGACCGGGAAGGGGTCTTCCCGTACTACTGCACCGAATTCTGCTCGGCCCTGCACCTCGAGATGGCCGGCTACCTGCTGGTGCAGCCCAACTGAGGCCGGCGGGCGGGGCGGAAGGTCCGCCCCCGCCGCGGCCCGCGACCGGGAGCGCGACGATGACGCGACGTGATCGACGGGAATCGCCCGATCGTCCGCTCCGGCTTGCCCTGCGGGCGCTGCTGGTGCTGGCGATGCTCGCCGGTTGTCGTCCCGCCCTGCGGGCAGACCGCGATGCGTCGTGGCACGCGGCCGTCCCGCCCGGGCGCCCGGCGGGGTCCGTGAACGTCCCGGCCGGCGCCGATCTCCAGCAGTGGCTCGACGGCGCGGCGCCGCACGCGACACTGGCCCTGTCGCCGGGCGCCTATCGGGGCCCCCTGGTGGTGAAGCGGCCGGTCACCCTCTGGGGGCCGCGCGAGGCGGTCGTGCGCACGAGTGGCGAGGGCACGACGATCGCCGTGGCCTCGGACAGCGTCGCGCTCCTGGGATTCACGGTGGACGGCAGCGGAACGCGCTACGACCGGCTCGACGCGGGCGTTCACGTGCGCGGCCGCGACATTCGCGTCGAGGGCCTCACCGTGCGTCGTGCGCTCTTCGGCATCGTGGCCGAGGAGTCCCGGCGCGTCACCGTGGCCGGCAACGACATCGCCGGAGACCCGGCGCAACCGCCGGGGTTGCGCGGGGACGCGATCCGCTTCTGGGAGACGCGCGACTCGGACATCACGGGCAACCACGTCGCGCACTCGCGGGACATCGTGGTCTGGTATTCGCCGGGCAACCGGATCGCCCGCAACCTCGTCGAGGACGGCCGCTACGGGACGCACTTCATGTACAGCAGCGAATCCGTGGTGGAGAACAACCAATACCTTCGCAACGTCGTCGGCGTGTTCGTCATGTACTCGCGGGACATCCGTCTGCTCGACAACGTGCTCGCGGGAGCCACGACGGCGGACGGCATGGGGATCGGCTGCAAGGAGTCGGGCAATCTGCTGATGCGCGGGAACCGTTTCGTGAGGGATCGCGTGGGGCTCTACCTCGACACCTCGCCGCTCGTGGCGGGCGACTCGAACGCGTGCGTGGGAAACCGCTTCGCGCTCTGCCAGTCGGCCATCGTGTTCCACAGCAGCGAGGACCGGAATCGTTTCGCCGACAACCGGCTCGACGACAACCTCGTGCAGGTGGAGGTGGAAGGACGCGGGACGGCCATGGGCGTCACGTGGATCGGCAATTACTTCGACGACTACCGGGGCTACGACTTCGACGGCGACGGCGTGGGCGACGTGCCCTACGAATCTCGCAGCCTCTCGGAACAGCTCGCGTCCGGCCGGCCCGAGCTGCAGTTCTTCCGCGGCGCGATCGTCCTCGGGCTGCTGGACGTGGCCTCGCAGGTCCTGCCGATCCTCGAGCCGGTGACCCTCTTGCGGGACACGCGGCCCCGCATGCGCCCCGACGCGACGGACCCGCGGACATCGGAGGTGAGCGATGCGCGTTGAAGTGCGGGACCTGCGGCGGAAGTTCGGTTCGGTCACGGCGCTCGACGGTGTCACGTTCGCCATCCCGGAGGGACGCCGGGTGGCCGTCATCGGCCCGAACGGCTCCGGCAAGTCGACGCTGATGCGCGCGGTACTCGGGCTTCTCGCCCACGAAGGGTCCGTCCGCATCGACGGCTGCAGCCCCTTCGAGCACCGGGCGGCGCTCGCCCATCGCCTGGCATACGTGCCCCAGACCGCGCCGCAGCTGGCGGCGACGGTCGGCGAGATCGCCGATGTGGTGACGCGCGTGCGCGCGCTCCCGCCCGGTGCGGTGGCGGCGACGGCCGCTCGGATCGGGCTCGAACTGCCGGCGCTTCGGTCCCGGTCGGTGCGCGGCCTGTCGGGCGGCATGCGCCAGAAGCTCATGATCGCCCTCGCCCTGGCGGGCAGGCCGACGCTGGTGGTGATGGACGAGCCGACCGCGAGCCTGGACGCCGCCTCGCGCGAGCGATTCCTCCGCCTCTTCCACGAGGCGGCGGCCGGGGCGACGTTGCTCCTCTGCTCGCACCGCCTGGAGGAGGTGAGCCACCTGGTCCAGCACGTGATCGCCCTCGAGGGCGGGCGGGTGTGCTTCGACGGACCGGTCGAGACGTTCCTCGCATCGCGGGCCCGCGGCGTGCTCGAGGTGTGGACCCGCGCCGGGGCCGACGACGCCTGGCTCGAAGCGCGCGGATTCGTGCCCGGCCAGGGCGGATCGTGGCTGCGCGTGGTGAGTCGCGCTGAAAAGCTGGCATTGCTTCGCGAGCTGACCGCGAAGTGCAACGGACACCTGGCCAATGTCGTCGTGAGGGATCTCGAGACGCTCGACGTCCCGGGCCGGGGGGAGGCGTGACGTGATCCTTGGACCTCGCGCGACGGGACGCGTCGCGATCGTGCTGGTCGGCCTGGCGCTCGTGGGCGCGTTCGCATGGGCGGTGGTGCGCTCGCAAGCGGCTCCCGAGGGCCCGCGGACCGTGGTGTGGGACCGGGAGTCCTGCGCCGAGTGCGGGATGTCGGTCGGCGACCGACGCTTCGCCTGCCAGTTGCAGGCGGCGGACGGGCGCGTCCTCGATTTCGACGATCCGGGCTGCCTGTTCCGGCACCTTCCGAAGGAGCCCGCCTCGGTGCGAGCGATCTACTTCCGCGACCTCGGCCGCGACGCCTGGCTGACGCGCGAAGAGGCGGGCTTCGTCCAGGCGGCGCACAGCCCCATGGGCTACGACCTCGGCGCCGTGCCGAAGGGCACGCCGGGCGCGATCGGCTTCGAAGCGGCTCGGACGCGCGCCCGCGCCACGGAGAGCGGCCATGACGCGCGCTGAAATGGCTCCCGCCCGCCGCATCGCGGCGCTCGCCCGGCTCGACCTCGCCGAAGTCCTGCGCTCGCGCTGGTTGCTCTTCTGCGCCGGGCTCTACGCCGTGCTGGCCGCCATGTTCGTGCTCGTGGGCATGCGCGAGTCGGGGGTCATGGGGTTCACGGGCATGGGCCGGGTGCTGCTGTCGCTCTGCCACGCGCTCGTCCTTCTGCTGCCGCTGCTGGCGCTCACGGGCAGCGGGCAAGTGGTGAACCGGGCGCGCGAGGACGGCTCGTTGGAACTGCTCTTCAGCCACCCCGTCGAACGCGGCGACTTCTTCGCCGCCGTCACACTGGTACGGTTCCTCGCGCTCTTCGCACCCCTCCTGCTGCTGCTCGTGGGTCTCGCCGCGGCCGGTCGGATCGTGTTCGGGGAGCCGGTGGAGTGGTCGTTCCTCGCGCGTTCGCTGCTGGTGAGCGCGGCGCTCCTGTGGAGCTTCCTCGGCGTCGGACTCGCGGTGTCGACGTTCGTACGGAGCCAGGCGAAAGCACTCATGGTGCTGCTCCTGGCGTGGGTGACAGGCGTCGCGCTGCTCGACTTCGCGCTCATCGGCGTCCTGCTCCAGTGGCGCCTCAACCCGGCCGGCGTGTTCCTGCTGTCGGCCGTCAATCCCGTCGAGAGCGCCCGCATGGCGCTCCTGTCGGCGGCCGACCCGGACCTGGGCGTGCTCGGCCCGGTCGGCTTCTACCTCGCCAATCGCATCGGCGCGCCCGCGCTCCTGGCGCTGGGCGTCCTGTGGCCGGCGACCGTGGGGAGCGTGGCGTGGTGGATCGCTCGCCGCTCGTTCCTGCGCGGGGACCTGGTCTGAAGGAGAGTTCCATGGCATCGCACCCGCACCCGAAGATCGACGCCTTCTACGAGTTTCTCGACCGGCCCATCCGGCTCGGCGCCCGCATCGTGCTCGCGCTGCTCGTGATCCCCATGGCGCTCAGCCTCGTCACGCCGCTCTGGCGCATGAGCATGGTCGCCCCGCAGTACCCGCGCGGCCTGCGGATCGACCTCTACTCGTACCGGCTGGCCGGGGGCAACCACGACCACGACATCGCCGAGATCAACGAGTTGAACCACTACATCGGGATGACGAAGGTGAGCCGCGAGTCCATGTCCGACCTGGACTGGCTGCCGTTCGCCTTCGGGCTGCTGATCGTCGTCGCCCTGCGCGCCGCGGCGATCGGGAGCGTGCGCAGCCTGATCGACCTGAGCGTGCTCGTGGGGTACGTCGCGGTGTTCTCGATGGCCCGATTCGTCTACAGGCTGTACACCTTCGGCCACTACCTCGATCCGCGGGCGCCCGTGCACATCGAACCGTTCATGCCAGTGGTGCTGGGGACCAAGCAGGTGGCGAACTTCACCACACATTCCTATCCTCTCGTCGGAACCTACCTGGTGCTGGTCTTCACGGGTGGCCTGTTCGCGCTCACGGCATGGCACCTGGTGCGCGGCTACCACGAGCGCTGGGGTGGGCCCGCGACTTCGGAGTCATCGAACTAGGGGAGCCGGATGGTCAGCCAGACGGGTCGATACGCGCTCAGGATTCTCTCGTACCTCGTGGATCGTCCGGGTCAGTGGGTCCAGGGCAGCCAGATCGCCAGCGAGACGAAGATCCCGCCCAATTACCTCTCGAAGATCCTCAACCAGCTCCGCAAGGGTGGATTCGTCCTCAGCCAGAAGGGCTGGGGCGGCGGCTTCCAGATCAAGCCGGGTGCGCGCCGGACGCCGATCGCGAAGGTGCTGGAACGCTTCGAAGGTCCCCGGGACGACGGGCGCTGCTTCTTCGAGATGCGGCGCTGCGACGCCAGCAATCCCTGCCCGCTGCACGAGCACTGGGAGGCCATCCAGTCGCAGTACCGGAAGATGCTCAGTGCGACGACGATCGGCAGCCTCAGCGCGATGCCCGAGGACTGAGTCGGCCGTTCGCCGTTTCGCCGAAACACCGTGGACATGGGCCGCCGTCGTCTCGGGTGCCGTCGTGACCGCGGCCCCGCAGGTCCCGCCTCGGCCCGCGCCGGGAACGTTCGAGGAGGGAGCCGCGCTGGTCGAGCGCGACCTGAGCGGACCGCGGGTCGGATTCACTCTGCGCCCCGACACCTGCTCCGAGAACGGGGTCGGGCCGATCGTGGGCCGGTTCGGCTGGCACTTCGCGCACCAGGTGAGCCGCGCAAAGGACGGGCCCCGGTTTCGTGGTGGCCGCCAACCGCGACGACGCGCGCGCGAAGGTGCTCGCCGGCTACGCGATCCGGCGCGCGTCGAGGCGGATCGGGTCTCGAGGCGCGCAGGTCACCGGCGCGGAGTCCCGTCAGACCCCGAGCCCGCGCCCGGCGCGGTCGGTCCAGAAGCGGGCGTCGCGGACCTGCTTCGCGGCATTCTGGAAGCGGCGCTCCCACTCCTGGCGGTAGGGCACGCGCCAGCGGCCGCGGCCGTCGTTCGGGATCGCCTCGAGTTCGCGAAGCGCCCGGTCGGCGGCGGCGTGGACGAAGCGGACCGATGCGGGAGCGTCCGCGGCCGGCGCTTCGGGCAGCGCGTCGCGGAGGTGTTCCATCTCGACCTTCCAGCCCTCGCTCCAGTCGCCCCACGCACGGGCGAGGGCGCCGCCGCGGTCGTCGGCCATGCCCGGCTCCTGCTCGCCGAGCCGCTCGCACTCGCGCGTCCCGCGCGCGATCGCTTCGTCGAGCCGGTCGAGCACGGAGCCGACCCGCTCGAGCCGCGCGCGGTCGACTTCCGACAGGACGAGCTTCGGCTCCTCGCGCGGGGGTACCGGGTCGTTCTC
>CAZIXL010000011.1:13326-15447 GCA_964542885.1 uncultured bacterium | reverse complement strand
CCGCCTGGGGCGAGGACGCGACCGGGCCGACGATCGATTCGTCGCTGGTGATGTACGAGGCCAACGGGTCGCGACCGTTCGAGCAGCCGCTGGGCGTGGCGATCGACGCCGCCCACGGCGAGATCGTGGTCGCGAATTCGGGCCTCGGCCGCGTCGAGTTCTTCACGCGCGACGGCCGGCCGGCGGGCTACTTCGTGCACCGCGTCGAGGACGCGAACGGTGTCGAGCGCGACGGCCTTCCGCGGTACGTCGCGACGACCGCCGACGGGCGCGTGCTCGTGAGCGACCAGTGGGCCGGCTACGTGGACGTGTGTGACTACCGCGGCCGCAGCCTCTCGCGCATCACGCTGCCCGCGCCCGACGACCGCCTCGACGGCGACCACGGCCCCGGCGCGATCGCGGTGGCGCCCGACGGACGCCTCCTCGTCGCCTCGCGCGGCAAGGCCGGGCGGATCTACGAGTACTCGCCCGCCGGTGACCCGATCGGCGCCTGGGGCGACTCGGGCTCCGCGCAGGGCCGGCTGTCGTCGGTTTCCTCGCTCGCGGTCGCACCCGGCGGCGAGGTCGTCGTGACGTGCATCGCGACGGATCGAGCCGTGCAGATCTTCGACGGTTCGGGTGCGTACCTCCTCGGCTTCGGCGTGCACGACATCGGCCCGGGCAACTTCTCGCTGCCCAACGGCGTCGTGGTCACGCCCGATTCGCGAATCTGGGTGACGGACGGCATTCGTCACCTGGTGCAGGTTTTCGATCTCACCGGGAAGCTGCTGGGTGTGCTGGGAGGCGGGGAAGGCCCCGGTGCTTTGTACTACCCGAGCGCGCTGGCCAGCGACGGCCAGGGGATGTTCGCCCTGGTCGAGACGGGGGGAAAGCGGTTGCGGTTGTGGTGGGTCCGCTGACGCCCGCGCCGAAAAGGAGGTGACGTTGGTTTCGAGCAGTACGCAGGTGATCCCGCAGTTCGTCCCGATGAATCCACGATTCCCTCGATCCTGATAGATGGAGCCTTCAATGAAACGCCTGACCCTCATTCTCGCCGCGATCATGGTGGCGGGGGCCGCTTCGGTGGTGGTCGCGGGCGACTTCCACACGGGCCTCTCGCTGGTGTGCTCGGACTGCCACGTCGCGCACTACAGCCAGTCCCATGGCTACACCGCTTCCGGGACGTTCGTGCCGCTCGGCACGGCCGGCCCCTACAACGACCTGCTCCGTAACGAAGAGGTCGATCTGTGCCTGTCCTGCCACGACAACCAGTCGTGGGCGCCGGACGTCTTCGGCGCGAACGGCGGCACCGCCCGTCTCCGCCAGGCCGGCGGCCTCAACATCGACGCGGCGCATGGCACGAACGATCCCGGCTACTCGGCGATCACGGGCCACACGCTGCACTCGACCTCGCTGCCCCCGGGCCACGGCACCAGCGCGTACGTTCCGGGCGCCGAGGGCCTGGTCTGCACGAACTGCCACGCCCAGCACGGCTCCGCCACGCAGTACCGGAACCTGCTGAACCGCGGCATCTTCACGGGCGCGAACGTGACCTACGCGATCGGCACGAACGACCTGACGAAGGACGTGTTCGAGCGTTCGGCGGCGGCGTATGCCGAGACCGACGTGGACTTCAACGAGCCCAACACCCGCGCCAGCGCGTACGCCAACTGGTGCAAGAGCTGCCACGCGGACTTCCATGGCCAGGGCGGCGACCCGAACATGGGCGGCCAGATGGGCGGCGTGACCTCGACGAACGCGAACCCGTGGAAGCGTCACCCCACCGCGGACGTGAACATCGGCACCCCGAGCGCGACGTTCATCTCGAGCCTCGCTCGCTACGCCGGCAACACGAACAAGGTGAAGGTCATGGACTCGCAGGGCCTGTGGACCGGTGCGACGGGCGACGAGACGGTCACCCCGTCGTGCATGAGCTGCCACAAGGCTCACGGCAACATGAACGCGTTCGGCCTGATCTTCATGAACGGCACCGGCACCCGGACGGAGCAGGGCGACGGTGGCGTGTACAAGGATCTGTGCCGGCAGTGCCACGTCCAGGGCGCCTGATCCGGGTCCTGGTGTAGTTTCTCGCGTCGCCTTCCGGGGCACGCGAGTTCGGGACGGGCGGTGGGGGGCCCCCCG
>CAZIXL010000011.1:11334-13316 GCA_964542885.1 uncultured bacterium | reverse complement strand
TTTTTTTTGTGGGGTTCGCTTGCGGGGCCCGTTTTTTGGGGGGGGGGGGGGGGTCCCCCCGGGGGCCCCCCCCGCCTCCCGCAGTTTTGGAGATCGGAGGAGTGGCATCGTGAACGAGCCTCGCCATCCAGGCCTCGACGTCGCGCCCCGCCCTCGACGCACCCCGCGCGCCCTGCCGACGCTGGCGCTGCTGGTCGTCGTCGCGGTCGGGCTCGTGGCCGCGCGCCCGCTCACGCTCCGCACGCCCCGCCCCGAGGCCGAGATCGAAAAGGCGCTCGCCGCGGGCCCGCACGCCGGCGACTGCGAGCAGTGCCACACGACGCACGGCGACGAGAGCGGGATCGTGTACCCCAACGCCCTGGTCGGGCCCAACGACAACGCGCTCTGCCTGCGCTGCCACGACGTGCCGTGGGCGGGCGGCAGCTTCGGCGACGACGCGCTCTATCGCGGCACGAGCCACGGCTCGCGCACCGACATGATCTGGCCGGGCCCGGTGCCCGGCGCGCGCCTCGAGGCCGACGCCGCGACCAAGTGCGTCAACTGCCACGACCCGCACGGCTGGTCCGACGCGCTCGGCGAGATCCCGCACCTCGAGGTGCAGCGCGAGGAACGGCTGTGCCTGACGTGCCACGACGGCAGCCCGGCGAGCAACGTCTCGGCCGACCTCTCGAAGCCGTATCGCCACCCGATGACGACCTGGACGGGCCGCCACAAGGGTGCGGGCGAGAACCAGCCGGCCGACTTCGGGCGCCTGCCGATCGACAATCGCCACGCCGAGTGCGAGGACTGCCACGACGCGCACGTCAGCCGCTCGGACGGACCCCTGGGCCCGTCGGGCTCCGACGCCTCCAAGGCCACGCTGGGCGTGAGCCGGGTCGCGGTGCTGAACGGCGCCGCCGGCACGCCGCCGCTCTACACGTTCCTCGCCGGCAGCGACACGCTCACGGCGCCCGTCGCCGAGTACCAGCTGTGCTTCAAGTGCCACTCGTCGTGGACCACGCAGCCCTCCGGCCAGACCGACCTCGCGCTGGTGCTGAACCCCGCGAATCCCTCGCACCACGCCGTCGAGGGCCCGGGCGCGAACCCGATGATCGACCCGATGTCGTTCGTTTCCCCGTGGAGCGCCTCGTCGATCGTCCGCTGCGGCGACTGCCACGGCTCCGACTTCGGCAGCGTCAAGGGGCCCCACGGCTCGATCTTCCAGCACCTGCTCGTGGCCGAGTACCAGCCGTCGCCACAGCCGCGCGACATGAACGCGAACGAGCTGTGTTTCAAGTGCCACTCGTACGACGTGTACGCGAACGACGCCGCGCCCGCTTCCGTGAAGATGCGTTCGCGCTTCAACGCGCCCGGCGCGGAGGCCGGCCACACGAAGCACGTGCAGGAGGAGCGCGTGCCCTGCTACGCGTGCCACGTGACGCACGGTTCGACGTCGCAGCCCTTCCTCATGGTCACCGGGCGCTCGCCCGGGCTGCACATGTACAACACGACCGTGAACGGCGGCATGTGCGCCGCCACGTGCCACGGCAACGAGTCCTACACCGTGAACTATGCCCGCTGATGGACGCCTCCTGCGCCGTGCCGGCGCGCTCGCCCTGGTGCTGCTGGGACTCGCCCGGCCGGCCGCCGCGCAGCAGCTCTTCGGCACGGCCCAGGTCCAGTACCAGCACGCCGAGGACGTGCGCGAGGTGTTCTTCCCCGACGGCTCGCGCCACGTCGTCCGCTCGACCAGCGAGTTGCTGCTCAAGACGCTCGACGTGCGCCAGCAGAGCTACCTGAGGCAGAATCTGCTCATGGACACCAACCTGCGCTTCAGCGAGCAGACCGATCCGGGGACCTCGGACCGGATCCGCACGCCCTCGGGCACGCTGCGGCTCATCCACCCGGTGTTCCAGCTCACGGCGCAGCACCGGCCGACCACGACCCGCACGACGGGCAGCGGCGCGGCGTCCGTGTCGGCCATCGACACGGCGCGGACGGTG
>CAZIXL010000011.1:0-11324 GCA_964542885.1 uncultured bacterium | reverse complement strand
TTCGTACGTCCAAAAATTCTTGGAAGAAAAACTGGGCGAAGAAGTCCGCACCACCGTCCTCGGCCACGTGACCGGCCCCGGCGGCCTGCAGGTGAACGGCACCTGGCTGCGCCAGCGCCGCGAGGCCACCGAGAGCGTCCCGACCCAGCGGAGCACGCTGCGCAACGTGCGCGCCTCGCTCGACCGCCAGCGTTACTCGGTCTACGCCTCCGCGGCCGACCAGCAGAACCGCGGCGGCCCCGCCCAGGAGGTGCTCGGGCGCCAGGGCCAGTACGGCTTCGGCGGCCTGTGGCGGGTCGCGCCGGGACGGACTACCTCGATGGTGGCGCAGTACGACTTCGGCTCCTCCCGCTCCCGGCCCAACGCCAGCTTCACGAGCCGTTCGACGTCCCAGAGCGCGATGGTGTCGGGCGAGTGGCGGCCGCAGCGCGCGTTCACGGGCTCGGCGAACTACAACTGGCGGCGCACCGGCACGAAGGCCACGCTGACCCGGACCCAGACGGACCAGGAAGGCGTCGTGCTCGGGCGCTGGCAGCCCATGCGCGGCGCCAGCCTCACGTCCGGCGGCGGCCTGCGCACGCAGCGCACGGCCGACGGATCGCCCCGGCTGCTCGAGTACGTCACGGCGATCGCGGCGGGCGAGGGGACGGTGCGGCCCGGCTGGACGGCGACCGGCAGCGCCGCGCACACGACCACGTGGGACCCCGAGCGCGGCACCTACGGGACGCAGCTCGTTTCGGGCGTCTCGCGCATGGCGTTCGGCCCGCGCGTCACGCTCGACGGCACGATCTCGGTGGCGGCCAACGGCGACACGGCCGCCGCGAACCAGCGCTGGTCCAACGTGTGGACCACGCGGCTGCAGGCGCGGCCGCTGCGCACGCTCCAGCTCGGCGCCGGCGTCAACGCCCAGCGCATCGGGCCGGGACTGCTGCGCCCGGTGTCGGTCTCGCGCAGCGGCACGGTCGACGTCACGTGGCGCCCGCACCCGCGCGCCGACTTCATCGGCAACTACTCGATCAACGAGACGCTCTCGCTCCCCCGCCAGGTCACGCGCACCTGGTCGTCGAACGCGCGCATGCAGGTGACCGATCACTGGCAGCTGCAGGGGATCTACACCCGGACCGCCACCCCCCGCTACGTGGCCGGCGTCAACTCACAGGTCACGCGGGACCTCGCGACCGGCCGGGTGCTCTGGCAGCCGACCCGGAACGTGGCCACGAGCGTGTCGCTGACCACGAACGATCCCGGCACGGATCTCGAGGGCCGGCGGATCGACGGAACCTTCACGTGGAGCTTCGGACGATGACCGGCCACCGGGCAGTTCGGTTCGCCACCCGCCTCGCCGCGGCAGCGCTCGCGCTCGTGCTGACGGGCGGCTGCGCGGCCTCGCCGCGCCTGTTCGTGAACCGCGAAGCGGACATGACGCTGTACCAGAAGATCGCGGTCCTGCCGTTCTACAACCTCTCGGGCGACGGCTTCGCGGCCGCGCGCGTGACCCGCGCCTTCACGACCGAGTTGATCATCTCGCAGCGCTTCCAGATCGCGGACCCCTCGCTCATGAGCGGCGAGCTCGAGCGCCTCAACGCGGGCTTCGACGCGCAGGGCCAGGTCCCCTTGCCCAAGCTGCGCGACGCCGCCACCGCCCTGGGCGCGACGGCGGTGATCCGCGGGGCGGTGAACGAGTACGCGATCCGCCACTCCGGGCAGTCGGACTTCCCGGTCGTGAGCTTCGACGCCGAGATGGTGGACGTCGCGACCGGCATCGTCGTGTGGCGCATCTCGGTCACGCAGACGGGCAAGGGGCGCATCCCGATCGTGGGCGGCGCCGGCGAGCGCACGTTCGCCCGCGTGACCCAGGAGGCCTGCCAGCGCGCGGTCGCGGTGCTGCAGGCGAAGGCCCTGTGACGCGCACGCCCCGGCACGGGCTCGCGGCGCTGGCCGTCCTGGCGATGCTGGCGAGCGGCTGCGCCGCGCACGCGCCGATGCCGGTTTCCGCCGGCCCGCGCGCGACGGCGGCGATGCTGCCGCTCGAGAACCTCTCCGGGCGCTCCGAGGTGGGTGACCGGCTCACGCAGATCGTGTGGGTGGCGCTCGGCAACTCGGCGGTGCTCGAGCCGGTCGAGCCGGGGGAGGTGGACGCGGCGATGGCCGACGCGCGGGTGCGCTCGTCTCTGGCCGTCACCGCCGAGCAGGTCGAGCGGATCGCGAAGCGCACGGGCGCGCGCTGGATCGTGGCCGGCACGATCCTCGAGTGCGGCACGGTGCACACGCCCGACGGCGACGTGCCGTCGCTCTCGCTGTCGTTGCGCCTGCTCGACGGCGCGACCGGCCGCGTGCGCTGGACGCAGATGCGCGCGCGCAGCGGCGAGGATCGTGAAACGGTGTTCGGTTGGGGCCGCGTGACGAACCTGGATCGTCTCGCACAGGACATGGCGCAGGAACTGGTGACGGCCATCCGCCTCCCCGCGGCGGCCGACAGCACCTCGCCCGGAGGGAAGCCGTGATGAACCGCAGGATCGCCTTGTGGACCGCCGCGCTCGCCGCGGCACTGATCGTCGCCCCGCCGGCCCGCGCCGCCGACGCGCCCACCGCCGAGGCGCCGAAGGTGAAGACGGTCACGCTGCACGTGTTCCACCGCATCTTCCAGAACTTCCAGGACCGCATCGTCACGCCCATGAAGACGGAGTTCCGCATCGGGGACTCCGAGTACACCGGCCGGGTCGAGGAGTTCGTCCCCGACTTCGCCATGGACATCCAGAAACACAAGGTGATCTCGCGCAGCAACGAACCGAAGAACCCCGCGTTCCGCATCCTCGTGCGCAAGAACGGCGTGCCGCGCGACACGGTCTGGGCCTTCTTCAACCTGCCCCCGCACTTCGCGCCCAAGTCCGAGATCGGGTTCGTCGCCACCGAGATCCAGTTCGTGAACCGCCCGCCGCTCGCGAGCCGGGACTCGGTCGCCGTGCGCATGCGTGAACAGGAGAAGGAGCACGACAAGTGAAACGCCCGGCCGCCCTGCACGGACTCGCCCTCGCGCTGCTGGTCGCCCTGCCGCTGCTCGCGCCCCCCGCGCCCGCCGCCTCGAAGGGGCGCAGCGGGCCGGTGCGCGGCTGCTACGACTGCCACCAGAAGTCGAAGAAGGAGTACTCGAGCCGCAAGTTCGTGCACGAGCCGGTCAAGCAGGGCGAGTGCGAGCCCTGCCACCGCAGCCACGGCTTCGCGCAGCGCCTGGTGCTCACGAAGCCCGCCGAGCAGCTCTGCCTCGACTGCCACAAGGACGTGACGGACGCGCCGAAGCAGGCGCACCAGCACCCGGCGTTCGCGAAGGGTGACTGCCTCGAGTGCCACGACCCGCACGCGTCGAACCGCCCGCACCTCGTGCGCGACGACACGCCGGACGCGCCCTGCCTGACCTGCCACGGCGGCACGCTCGAACAGACGAAGCTGGCCCACAGCCACGATCCGTTCACGAAGCGCGACTGCAGCGCCTGCCACTTCCCGCACCAGGGCCCGAACGCGCTGTTGCTCAAGGCGCCCGGGGACTCGCTGTGCACGGGCTGCCACGCGCTGGCGACGATCGACGCGAAGCACGTCAAGACCCCGCGCGCGGGCCTGCAATGCCTGGACTGCCACGCGCCGCACGCGAGCGCGAACGCGAACCTGCTTCGCATGGGCTCGCACGAGCCCGTGGCGAACGGCGAGTGCGAGGCGTGCCACAACGGCGGCGCCAAGTCGGCGTCGAAGACCGACCTGACCGAGAAGGTGCCGGCGCTCTGCTTCGAGTGCCACGACGACATGTCCAGGGCGGCCAAGCGTGCGGTGCCGCACGCCCCGATCGAGGACGGCGACTGCCTGGCCTGCCACGACCCGCACCGCGGCACCTCGGCGGGGCACCTGCTCCGCGCGCGCCCGGTCGAGTTGTGCACGGGCTGCCACGACGAGCTGCCGAACGAGCTGAAGAAGCCGGTCGTGCACCGCGCGTTCCAGGAAGGCAAGTGCGTGGACTGCCACGACGCGCACGGTTCGGCGAACCCGGCGCTGGCGAAGACCGCCGACGGCACGATGTGCCTGAAGTGCCACGACGCCGTGAAGGCCGAGATCGCGGACCCGAAGACGGCGCACGCGCCGGCGGCCAGGCTCGACTGCCTGCGCTGCCACGCCGCGCACGCGAGCGCCGAGCAGGGCCTGCTCAAGAAGCCGGCGGGCCAGCTGTGCGCGTCGTGCCACGGCGACGCCGCGCGCAAGCTGCAGGGCAAGACGAAGCACGCGCCGTTCACCAGCGGCGCCTGCCTGCAGTGCCACGCGCCGCACGGCAGCAAGCTCCCGCACATGCTGCGGGCGCAGGACGCCGAGCTGTGCCTGGGCTGCCACGGCGACATGAAGGCCGAACTGGCGCAGGAGCGCGTGCACCTGCCGGCCAAGGAAGGCAAGTGCCAGCTCTGCCACGGCGCGCACGGTGGCGAGGGCAAGGGCATGCTGGCGCGGCCGGCCGTGGAGCTCTGCGGCGACTGCCACCAGCCGATCGCCCGCAGGCTCGCGGGCGCCGGCGTCCACACGGTGGCCGGCCGCGGCGACTGCTCCGCCTGCCACGAGCCGCACGCCGGCCGCCTGAAGGGCCTGCTCAAGGCGCCGGTCAAGCAGCTCTGCGCGAAGTGCCACCCGGACGTCGGGCGTTCCGGCGACCACGTGCACTCGCCGGTGGCCGACGGCGACTGCCTGTCGTGCCACGACCCGCACGGCGGCAAGGTGGCGCCGGCGCTGGTCGAGCCCGTGCCGTCCCTGTGCATGGACTGCCACGACGCCGACACGGACGAGATGAAGCAGGCCCACAAGGGCGCGAACGTCTCGACCGCGAACTGCCTCAGTTGCCACTCGGCGCACGACTCGAAGACCGGCAATCTGATCCCGGCGCACACGCACCCCGGCTTCGGCGACGCGACGTGCACGAAGTGCCACGGCTCGGGCGTGCCCTCGGCCAGCAACCTGGCCGCGCCGCCGGCGCAGCTGTGCGTGAAGTGCCACTCGGTGTCGAAGGCCCGCACGGCCGACGAGAGCGTGCACGCGCCGGTCGCGAAGGGCGAGTGCCTGACCTGCCACAGCCCGCACGGCTCGAACGAAGCCGGGCTGCTCGTGGACTCGCCCGACCGGCTGTGCGGGCGCTGCCACGCCGCGGTCACGAAGGACGCGAACCGGGCCCACGGGCACCCGCCGGTCGCCGCCGGCGAGTGCAGCAAGTGCCACGAGCCGCACCGCGGAGCCGGCGTGGGCATGCTCAAGATGAAGCCGGTGGACCTGTGCGGCACGTGCCACCAGGACATGGTGAAGCGCATCGCCGCCGGGGACGCGCACGCGCCGGCCGGCCGGGGCCAGTGCCTCACGTGCCACTCCAGCCACGGCTCGGACGAGCCTGGCATGGTGCGGCGCGCCGGCTCCGCGCTCTGCCTGTCGTGCCACGACGCGAAGAAGGCCACGATCGTGGCGGCCCACCCGGGCATGGACTTCGCGACCGTGCACTGCACGTCCTGCCACGACCCGCACGTGCAGCCGAAGGGCGCGAAGGGCCTGCTGCTGCCGGCCCGCCACCTGCCGTTCTCGCGCGGCGACTGCACGTCGTGCCACACGGCGCGCGGCAGCGCGGCGCTCAAGAAGAGCGGCGCCGAGCTGTGCGAGTCCTGCCACCCGAAGGGCGGCTGGACCGGGCGCAAGTACACGCACGCCCCGGTCACGGGCAAGGACCAGTGCCTGTCGTGCCACGGCCCGCACGGCGGCGTGGCGGAGCCCTCGCTGAAGCTGGCGGGTGACGCGCTCTGCCTGTCGTGCCACGACGCGAAGCCGTTCCAGGGCAGCGTCCAGCACGCGGCCCTGAAGCGCGGGTGCACCGCCTGCCACGATCCGCACGGTTCCGACGCGCGGATGCTGATGAAGGAGCCGTCGATCGCCGACCAGTGCCGCAAGTGCCACGCCGACCTGAGCAAGCACCTGCACCCGGTGACCAGCGACAAGCCGACCCCGGACGGCACACCGCTGACCTGCACGAGTTGCCACGATCCGCACTCCGCCGAACACGAGGGACTTCTCCGGTTCGACGGCAAGCGGGACCTGTGCGTGCAGTGCCACGAGACCAGCATGACGAAGTAGGAGGGGGACCGGGAGGCGCCGCGGAGCGGCGCGCGCCCGGCCAGGAGCGGGGATGATGACGAAAGGGATGCCGTCCGTGGTCGTCGCGTTCGGGCGCGTGCTCGCCTCCGTGGCGCTGACGTGCTCGTTGCTTGCGCTCGCCGGGACCTCGTTCGCGGCCCCGACCGACGACGAGTGCCTGACGTGCCACCGCATGAAGACGCTGGCCCGCGACGTCGGCCGGACCGGCACGCTCACGGTGGACGCCGCGACGCTGTCGCACTCGGCGCACGCGAAGTTGACGTGCGTGCGCTGCCACACCGACGCGACGTCCGCGCAGCACCCGCCCCGGCTCGCCCAGGTGCGCTGCACGCGCTGCCACGTGAAGGAGCGCGACCACCTCGAGAAGAGCGTCCACCTGCGGGTGGGCGAGGGCGACCCCGAGAAGGGCTGCGTCAAGTGCCACGGCGGCGCCCACCAGGTCGAAGCGCCCCAGGGCCGCGCGCTGTGCGCGCGATGCCACCCCAAGGAGACGCGCGACTACGACACGAGCGTCCACGGCGTGGCCCGCGCGAACGGGGACAGCGACGCCTCGACCTGCAGCGACTGCCACGGCAGCCCGCACGACGTGGTGCCCACCGACGACCCGCGCTCGAAGGTCAGCCGCGACAGCCTCACGAACACCTGCGCCCGGTGCCACGAGGACCGGGAGCTGATGATCAGGCGCAAGATCACGATTCCCGACGCGGTGCAGTTGTTCCGCAACAGCGTGCACGGGCGTTCGAACAAGTCGAAGGCGGCGCACTGCAACGACTGCCACGAATCCCACCGCATGCGCAGGGCCGACGATCCGACGTCGTCGATCTACCGCAAGAACATCGAGAAGACCTGCGGCCGCTGCCACAAGAAGGAGGCCGAGGCGTACCAGATCGGCGTCCACGGACAGGCGGTGACGCGGGGCGTCACCGCGGCGCCGGTCTGCACCGACTGCCACGGCGAACACCGCATCTCGGGGCCGCAGGATCCGGATTCACCCGTGTCGCCGGGCAACGTGACGAAGACGTGCTCGCACTGCCACGAGGCCACGGGCATTCGCGAGACGTTCGGCCTGCCCGCGGGCCGGCTCTCGACCTACGAGGACAGCTTCCACGGCCTGGCCTCGCGCGGCGGCTCGCCCGTCGTGGCCCAGTGCGCGAGCTGCCACGGCTACCACGAGATCCTGCCGTCCAGCGACCCGCGCTCGCTCGTTTCGCCCCAGCGCCTGGCCGAGACCTGCGGCAAGTGCCACCCCGGGAGCGAGTCGCGCTACCAGATCGGCCCCGTGCACGTGGCCATGGCCACGCCGGAGCAGCCGCCCCTCTACTGGACGCGGATCGTCTACCTGCTCCTCATCGCGGGCACGATCGGCTTCATGGCGTTCCACAACGGGCTCGACTTCGTGCGCAAGATCGGGCGCTCGCTGCAGGCCCACCTGGGCCACGCGGCGGCGCACCCGCACGCGGCGGAGCGCTGGTTCGAGCGCATGAACGTGCTCGAACGCTGGCAGCACTTCCTGCTCGCGGTGAGCTTCTTCACGCTCGTGTACACGGGTTTCGCGCTCAAGTTCCCCGAGACCTGGCTGTTCTCGTGGCTCGCCCGCATGGAGGGCGGCTACGCGTGGCGTGGCAACATCCATCGCGCCGCCGCCGTCGTCATGGTCGCCGTGTCGGTCTACCACGTGTTCTACGCGATGACCGCGCGGGGCCGGAGGCTGATCGCCGACCTGTTCCCGCGCCTCGAGGACGCGCGCGACCTCGTGATGAACATGCTCTACCTGGTCGGCCTGCGCCGCGAGCCGGCGCGCTTCGACCGCTTCGGCTACATCGAGAAGGCGGAGTACTGGGCGCTCATCTGGGGCACGGTCGTGATGACGGTGACCGGCCTGCTGCTGTGGTTCGAGAACCAGGCGCTGCGCGCGATGCCCAAGTGGGTGCTCGACCTCGCGACGATCATCCACTACTACGAGGCGTGGCTGGCGTTCCTCGCGATCGTCGTCTGGCACCTGTACATGAACATCGCCAACCCGGACGTCTACCCGATGAACTGGACGTGGCTCACGGGGCGGATCTCCGAGGAGCAGCTGCGGCACGAGCACTACCTCGAGTGGCAGCGCATCGTGGCCGCCGAGGAGAAGGAGCGGCTCGAAAAGGAGCGGCTCGAGCGGGAGGCCGCGGAGCAGCGGCCGGCGGGCGGGCCGCCGCAGGCCTGACGGCCGCGGCCGGGTTTCCCGGCCGGGCCCCGGACCCGGCCGGACGTGGAACGGCGGGGCCACCCTTCGGGGCGGCCCCGCCGTTCGATTCCGTGCTCCGGGTGTTTCGGGTGCGCAGGCCCGCGGGCAGGCACGGCCCGGCGCGGGCCCCGCGCCCGATCTCAGTCGTGGCACTCCTTGCAGTGGGCCCGCGGCGGGCTGGGGTCGCCCGTCTTGAGCGGGTGGCACGAGGCGCAGTTCTCGCCGATCGACGTGTGCTGCTCGTGCGAGAACTCGCCGCGCTCGGTGCGGATCGTGTGCTTCATCGGGTCCTCGTGGCACCGCACGCAGTCCTTGAAGCTGTCGGCCGAAAGGCCCTGGTGATGGCACGACGAGCAGCCCTCGGGCCCGAAGCGCACGACCTCGACCTTCGGTCGCTCGTTGTGCTTGCGATGGCACTTCTCGCAGTCGAGCTTCGCCGCGCCCAGGTGCGGCCCGTGCGCGAACGCCCGGCCCGCGAACGTGCCGGCCTGGTGCTCGATGCCGCGATGGCAGTCCAGGCACGAGCCGCCGGCCACGACCTGCCACGGCCGGGCGACGGCGGCCAGCCCGCGCTCGCGCCGCGCCTCGTTCATCTGGTCGAACGTCTTGTCGAGCACGACGTACGCGTAGTTGATGTTGTGGATGCCGTGGCCGCGCTCGACGAGCGCGAAGTTCCACTGCGCGTCCTCCCAGGCCTGAGACTTCGCGCCGCCCAGGGCGGCCGCCGTGGACTGCATGAGGCCGCGCATGGCGTCCGTGCGGCCGTCGATGCCCTCCTTCCAGCCCGCGAAGATGCGCCGGTAGGAGGGGCCGTGGCAGGCCATGCACGAGACCACGCCCGCGGGGGTGATCGCGGGATTGGCTGGCCCGACCGAGGCGGCCTGCACGGAGAACCGCGGGTCGTGGCAGCCCTGGCAGGTGACGCCGACCACGGCCATGGGACCCGGCATCGGGGCCACGCCGCGGGCGCCGAGACCCGTGTAGAGCAGCTGCTGCGGCGAGTGGCCGGCGCCGTGGCAGCCCGCGCACACGCCGGCGTCGGTGCGCGTCGCGAGCGTCACCGGCGAGTGCGACGCCGACAGGCGGTGGGGCGGCAGCCCGTGCTCGATCACGTCGTGGCAGTCCTGGCAGTCCACCTTGTGCACGGTGACGTGCATGCGGTGCAGCAGCACGGGGTCGTTGTACTTCGCGAAGCGCTCGGGCTGGTTGTGGCAGCCCTGGCAGCGCTGGAGCGGCACCCGCCCCGTGCCGCGCACGATGTCGCCGTGGCACGACGAGCAGGGCATGTCGTAGGCCGCCACCTGCGAGTGGTCGAACGCCTGCCCGCCGGCCGTCTTCACCCGCTCCGGGATCTCGTGGCACTTGGTGCACTGGCCCAGGCCCTCGTTCGGGCCCTGGTCCTTGAAGTGGCAGAACGCGCACGTCGAGACGGTCACCGTGAGGTGCGTGCCCTGCACGATCTGCGAGTGGCACGACGTGCAGCGCAGGCGCAGGCCGCGGCGCGCCTCGATGAGGTGGGGGCGGTGGTCGAACCCGACGCCGCGGAAGTTCACCCGGCCCTCGAGCAGGCGCCGCTCGTGGCAGCGCAGGCAGGCCGCGTCGTCGACCTCGGCCCACGGCTTGGTGCCGTAGGTCGCGGTGATGTACTTCACGACCATCGACATGGCTTCGAACTTCTTGCGCACCTCGGCCGTGATGCCGGGCGAGATGTGGCACTCGACGCACGCGATGCGGTTGTGCGAGGAGTGCTTCCAGGACTGGTAGTACGGCTTCATGATGTGGCAGGTGCCGCAGAAGCCCGGCGTCGACGACACCTGCACGAAGCCCACCAGCGCGACGAGCGCGAAGCCGACCAGGAACGAGCCGAAGATGCGCACCGTTCCCATGCGCTGCAGGAACGGCGCGCGCGCGGACACGGCGCGGCCGAGGCGGGCCAGCGGCCCGTCGGGCCCGAATCCGGGAACCCGGGGCATGCGTGCGGGGCCCTAGGCCCCGGGCTCCTTGCGGTCGCGGAAGCGCCGCAGGATCCCGACGGTGACGATCACGTAGAACCAGAACACGATCAGCCCGAACTTCTCGACCGAGATGTTCTTGAGCTTGCTCGCGATCTCGTCGCTCACTTCCTCGCCCGTGGAGCGGGCGCGGACGGTGTACGCGGCCATCACGTCGAGCCGCACGGAGTGCGCGGCGGTCATGGCCTCGCGCAGGTAGGTGCGGGCCTCCTCGACCCGGGCCTGGAAGTCGTCGGTGGCGATCGGCACCGCGTCGGCCTTCGCGACCCACGCCTCGGCGCCGGCGATCTGCTCCTCGGCGGAGCGGTAGTCCTTCAGCAGGTCCCCGCCCAGCCGCGCCTCGCGGCTGCCCTCGTCGTGGCAGGGCACGCAGCTCGACGCGAGCCGGTTCACGTCGCTGGCCATGATCGCGTGGTCGCCGTGGCACGAGCTGCACTCGGCCATGTCCGCACGCGACATGCCGGACGCGTGCGGCCCGGACAGGAAGTAGCGGCGCTCCGACGTGTGGCAACGGCCGCACACCTTGTTCACGTCCGCGACCTCGGAAGGCGCCGCGCCGTGGACGCCGTGACAGCTCACGCACGTCGGCGCGCGCAGGTTGCCCGCGTCGAGCAGCTGCTTCGCGTGCACGCTCGAAAGGTAGTCGCGGTACACGTCCTTCTTCAGGTTGCGCTCGCGGATCAGCGTGCTGTCGCCGTGGCAGGTGCCGCACGTGCGCGGGATGTTCGTCACGTACACGCGGCTCACGGGATCGCTGGCCGCGAGGATGTCGTGGATGCCGTGGCAGTCGGTGCACACCGCGACCTTCGTGTCGCCGGCCTTGAGCCGCTTGCCGTGCTCGGACGTGAGGTAGAGCGAGTACTGGTCCACGGGCAGGTCGTAGGGCTGCATCTGCTTCGGGTCCGAGTGGCACGACGCGCACAGCG
>CAZIXL010000010.1:11431-15683 GCA_964542885.1 uncultured bacterium | reverse complement strand
CCTGGCGCGCCGCGATCAGCGGCCGCGCGATCGAGGTGCCGAGCAGGTAGCGGCCTTCGTAGACCGCGCCGGCGCGCAGCATCGGGAACACGAAGTCGGCGAGGAACGTCTCGCGCAGGTCCTCGACCACGACGTCGCTCGCGCCGATCGCGCGCGCCTTCGCCTCGAGGCCGTCCAGCTCCATGCCGCCCTGCCCGACGTTCGAGCAGTAGCACACGACCTCGCAGCCGTAGTGCTCCTTCAGCCACGGCACGATGATGCTGGTGTCGAGGCCCCCCGAGTACGCGAGGACCGCCTTCTTCACGCCCGGCTTTCCGTTCTTCTGGCTCACTTCGCCTCCCCCGTCTTCGCCGACTTCCCGAGCGCCGCGAGCGCGCGGTCGAGCGCGCCGAGGGCCTCCGTGATCTCGTCGTCCGTCACCGTGAGCGGCGGCAGGAACCGCACCGCGCGCTCGCCGCCCCGCACCAGCAGCAGTCCCTGTTCGCGCGCGGCCGCGACCAGCTGCGCCGCGCCGAAAGGCGCGGTGGCGGCCAGGTCCACGGCGCGCAGCAGCCCCAGCCCGCGCACCTCGCGCACCGACGGGTGCTTCGCGGCCACCGCCGCGAGCCCGTCGTCGAGCGCGGCGCCCGCGCGCCGCACGCGCGCGAGGAACGCCGGGTCGTGCACCCTGGCGAGCGCCCACCGGGCGGCGGCCGCGCTCACCGGGTTGCCGCCGAACGTGCAGCCGTGCATGCCGGGCGCGAGCGCCGAGGCCGCGTCGGCGGTCATGAGCACCGCGCCGATCGGGAAGCCCGCGCCGAGCGCCTTGCTCATCACCGTGTAGTCGGCGGTGACGCCGTAGTGCTGCTGCGCCAGCAGCCGCCCGCAGCGGCCCATGCCGGTCTGCACCTCGTCGAACACGAGCGCGGCGCGCAGCCGGCGCGTGCGCTCGCGCAGCGCCACGAGGAACTCGTGCGTCGCCGGCACCGCGCCGCTCTCGCCCTGCACGCACTCGACGATCACCGCGCACACGTTCTCGTCGAGCACGGCGTCGAGCGCGTCGACGTCGTTGAACGCGGAGAAGCGCACGCCGGGAACGAGCGGCTGGAAGGGCTCGCGGTAGGGCGGGTTGTGGGTAACCGACAGCGCGAAGCCCGTGCGGCCGTGGAAGCCGCCGGTGAACGCGACCAGGTCGCGGCCGGCGAGGCCCTTGGCCTTCGCGCGGGCGCGCGCGAACTTGAGCGCCGCCTCGATGCCCTCGGTGCCGGAGTTGCAGAAGAACACGCGCTCGTAGCCGGTGGCCTCGACCAGTTCGCGTGCGAGCGCGACCGCCGGGCCGTTGGCGAACAGGTTCGAGCAATGGCCGAGCGTGCGCGCCTGCTCGGCGACCACGTCGGCCAGGCCCTCGGGCGCGTGCCCGAACGCGTTCACCGCGATGCCGGTCACGAAGTCGAGGTAGGTGCGGCCGAGCACGTCGGTCACGCGCGCGCCCCTGCCGACCGCCAGCTCGAGTCGCGGCAACGGGTAGACAGGCGCGTGCAGCTCGATCTCCTCGGCGGCGAATCCGGGGAGCGCGGCCGGGGTCCCGAGCAGGGCGGTGTCAGGCATGGGTGGCCTCCGGGGCGGAGTGGAGCGTGGTGCCCGCGCCGGCTCCGGAGAGCAGCGAGGCGAGCGTGGCGGGACCGTTCCAGCAGGCGATGTGCGCACGCGCGACGCCGGCGGCGAGCGCGGCGGCGGCGGCGCGCAGCTTGGGCCGCATGCCGCCCTCGACCTCGGGCCGCGCGAGCGCGGCGGCGATCTCGCCGGCCGCGAGCGCGGGCACGACGGCGCCGCCGAGCTTGAGGCCCGGCGCGTCGGAGAGCAGCACCAGCTCGGGCGCGCCGAGCGCGGCGGCGACCGCCGAGGCGGCGTCGTCGGCGTTCACGTTGAGCAGCGCGCCGGCGTGCTCGCCGAGGCTGGCCAGCACGGGCGTGCGGCCCTGCGCGAGCAGCGCCTCGAGCAGCGACGGATCGGCGCCGGCGACCTCGCCGACCGCGCCGAGGACCGCCGCGCGCGCGTGCGGCACGACCTTCAGCACGCCGCCGTCGAGCGCGGCGAGGCCCACGGCGTCGACGCCGGCGGCGCGCAGCGCGGCGACGAGGCGCTTGTTGGCGAGCCCGGCGAGCACGGCGGCGACCACCTCGAGCGTGCGCGCGTCGGTCACGCGCAGGCCGTCGGCGAAGCGCGACTCGAGTCCCAGCGCGAGGCTCCACTGCGTGACCTCGGCGCCGCCGCCGTGGACTAGCACGGCGGGCCGACCGAGCGCGGCGAGCGCGGCGGCGAACTCGGCGGGCGCGTTCGCGGACTCCAGCGCACGCCCGCCGAGCTTGACGACGATGGGCCGCTGCCTCACCAGGGGCTCCCGTGCACCGGCAGCGCCCAGTGCTCGGGCCAGCCGAGCATGGCATTGAGGTTCTGCAGCGCCTGGCCGGCGGCGCCCTTCACGAGGTTGTCGATCGCGGCGGTCGCGAGCAGCGTGCGCCCGCCGTGCACGGTCGTGACGGCGAGGTCGCAGCGGTTGGAGTTCTTCACGGCGCGCGTCTCGGGCCACGCACCGGGCTCCAGCACGCGGACGAACGTCTCGTCCTTGTAGCGGTGCGCGTACGCGGCGCAGGCGTCCTCGGGCGCGGTGGGACGCGCGAGCGGCGCGGTGGCGGTGAGCAGGATGCCGCGCGCCATGGGCGCGAGCTGCGGCACGAACGAGACGGCGGTGGCCTTCGCGCCGAGGCGGCCGAAGTTGCGCGTCATCTCGGGCACGTGCGCGTGCACCTCGCCGGCGCGGTAGATGGCGGCGCCGCCTTCGAGCTCGACGAACGAGGTGCCGAGGGCGGGCTTGCGGCCGGCGCCGCTCACGCCGGAGAGCGCCATGATGCTGGCGGTGCCGGAGAGCCAGCCCTTCTCGAGCGCGGGAAGCAGCGCGAGCGTGGCGGCCGTGGGATAGCAGCCGGGGTTGGCGATGCGCGTGGCGCCGGCGAGCGAGTCGCGGAACGCCTCGGGCAGGCCGTACGCGTAGCCGTCGACGCCGTCGCGGTGGTCCTGCGACAGGTCGATGATGCGCGGCACGCGCGCGAGCCACTCGGCGTGCTGCGCGGCGAAGGCGCGGAACGCGCCGTGCGGCAGGCAGGCGACGAGCGTGTCGAAGGCGCCCTCCTCGAACAGCTCGGGCAGCGCGTCGGGCACGACGGGCACGGGCAGCTTCGAGAGCCGGGCGTCGATGCCGGGCATGAGCTCGGCGGCGGGCCGGCCGGCGTGCTCGCGCGAGACGAGCGCGGCGATCGAGACGGCGTCGTGCGCGAGCGAGAGCCGCACGAACTCCTGTCCGGAGTAACCGCTGGCGCCGAGCACGGCGACGCGCGCGGTTCGCTTCGCGGTGCCGTTGGTCGTGGCGACGGCGACGGCGGGAATCGCGGGAGCGGTCACTGGGCACCTCCGGATGGATTGGCGAGGGTCTCGAGGTGGCGCTGGAAGCGCCGGGCGGTACGGGAATCGGACAGCACGCACAGCACGGTGTCGTCGCCGGCCACGGAGCCGACGAGGCCCTGGAAGGCGAGCAGGTCGATGGCCCGCGCGACGGCGCTGGCGTGGCCGGGCGGGGTCTTGACGACCGCGAGGTTCTGCGCGAGCCGGACGTCGTTCACGAACAGCTTGAGGTCGAGCATCTGCCGGTTGTGGTCGAGGGTCTCGACGGCGGGCGCGGGCAGCTCGTACCAGGCTTCGCCGCTGGCGGCGCGCTTGGCGACGCCGAGGCTGCGCAGGTCGCGCGAGAGCGTGGCCTGGGTCACGGCGACGCCGGAGCGCGACAGCGCATGGGCGAGCTCCTCCTGGTTCGAGAAGCGGCGCTCCTCGAGGAGCTGGGTGATGAGCGTGAGGCGGCGCGTGCGCGTCATGGTCGGTTCCCCGGGGTGCGGCTGCATAACTATGCGAGGCGGTGAATAAAAACACCTATCGGCCGTCGGCGCAAGGGGCTTTGGCTGGAATCCGGCGCCGGGGGCCGAAGTTTGCCTGCAGGGCACATTCGGGGCCGGGCTCGCGAGGGTTCGGGCTCGCGACGGTGCGGGCTCGCGACGGTGCGGGCTCGCGACGGCGCCGGGCTCGCGACGGCGCCCGGCGGCCCGGACGGAGCGCGGTCGGGGGGACACTCCGCTCCGGCCATCCCTGGCCTCCGCTCCGTTAGGCGTTCGGCCTGCTTCGCCATTCCATGGCTCCCGCAGGCCTCTCGACTCCCCCCGACCGC
>CAZIXL010000010.1:0-11331 GCA_964542885.1 uncultured bacterium | reverse complement strand
GCTCCGTCCGGGCCGCCGGGCGCGTGCGGGTTCGGGGGCGGCTCGGCTTCGCCTTCGCTGGGTTCGCGCAGGCCTCTCGACTCCCCCCGACCGCGCTCCGTCCGGGCCGCCGGGCGCGTGCGGGTTCGGGGGCGGCTCGGCTTCGCCTTTGCTGGCGGGCTAGTGCGGTTGGGTCCTCACGGAGTCGAACCAGGCCAGGACGGCTTCGGGCATTGGGCCGTGGTCCATTCCGGGGAGATCGCGGATGGGGGCGGGTTGGAAGCCGTGGGAGCGGGCTTCGGTGCGGGCGCGTTCGGTCTGCTGGCGGAGGATCGGGAGGGCGGCGGCGTATTCGCCGGTGGGGGCGCCGCAGAGGAAGGGCTGGATCGGGAGCGCCGCGCGCCCGGGGCCGCGTGCGAACGTGGCTTCGGTGATGCCGCGCCCGGCGTAGTTGGTGCTCACGGGGGCGACGGCGCGCCAGCGTTCGGGACGGCGCAGTGCCTGGGCCCAGACGGTGTGGCCGCCGGCTTCCCAGCCGGTCAGGTACGGGCGTTCCTCGCCGCCCCACTTCTGGTGCACTTCGGCGATGACGGCCGCGAGCCCGGCGTCGTCGAAGTCGTGGTCGGGCACGGCGCGCGCGGCGCGCCAGTCGGCGTCGGTGTACGCGTAGGGCGGCGAGGCTTGGTCGCGGGTGCCGCCGCACGTGAGCACCTCCGGAGCCACCAGGATCCAGGGCCGCGCGCCGCGCGCCGCCGCGAAGCGCTCCAGGTTCTCGGCGAAGTCGCGATGCGCGTCGGCGATCACGACCACCACGGGCCACGTGTGGCCGGGCGTCCAGCCTGCGGGGAGCGAGACGTGGTAGCGCATCGGGTGGGCGGCCGCCTGGTGGTGCGTGACGGCGGTGGGTGACGTCGACGCGAGGACGGCGGCGAGGAGCGGGACGATCGGGAACACGGGGCCTCCCGGGCCGACGGGTGGTGGCGGCAGGCGTTCCGCCGCACGTGCCGCCCGGGCGCGGCGCAGTGTAGACGCGCCGCAGGCCGATCGCCGCCACGAAAGCGCGCCGGGCCGCACCCGTGGGGGTGCGGCCCGGTCGGTGACCGTGGACTTCGAACTCGCGCTAGCGCGTCATCACGAGCCGCTGCGTGAGCGAGCGGCCGGCGAACTCGAGGCGCACGAAGTACGCGCCGGCGCGAACGCTGTTGCCCGCCGTGTCACGGCCGTCCCACGTGGCCGAGGCCACGCCGGCGGCGCGGTCGGCGTCGACCAGCGTGCGCACCCGGGCGCCCGTCAGGTCGTACACGGCGAGGCGCACGTGGCCGGCACCCGGGAGCGAGTACGCGATCCGGGCGCTGCCGTGCGCGGGGTTCGGCCACGCCGGGGCGAGCGCGAAGCCGGTCAGGTGGTCGCCGACGGCGGTCTGGCCGGACTGGACGGTCACCGCGTAACAGCACTGGCCGATCACGACGCCGCCGGGGCTCGTGAGCGTCAGGCAGACGTGGTTCACGCCGGCGGCTGCCGTGTCGGGAACGGTCACGTTCGCCGTGTAGAACGCCGAGCCTTCGGCGGGCACGGCGAGCGTCGCGGGTCCGCTCACCGTCCAGTTGCGGTCGCTGGTCAGCGTGATGCCGTACGTGCCGCCGAAGAGCGGGTTGTCGTTGGCGACCTGCCAGCCCGCCTGGATCGAGCTGGTCGGCGCGACCGTCGTGTCGTTCGGGCACGACGACACGGCGCTCGTCGTGGCGAGGCCCGCCACGTACACGTCCACGTCGGCGTTCCGGGCGTCGGACCAGGCCTCGTAGAACTTCGTCGCGCTCGCGGCCACGTGGCTGTAGTCGCCGTGATTCGGGGCGATGTTCGAAGCCGAGGTCGAGAAGTTGCTCTGGACGCTCGTCACGCGCTGGTTCGCGTCCCACGTGGTGCCGCCGTCGTACGAGCGCGTGGTGTAGACGTGCGCCCGCGAGCCGTACAGGTCGTCGCGATGGTCGAACCACATGCCGTACACCAGGCCGTCGGCCCCGACGCCCACCTCGGGCAGCCAGTTGTCGAAGCCCACCGCGTCGGTGTTCATCATCGTCGGCGTGGACCAGGTCGTACCGTTGTCCGACCACGACGTGAGCGCGTCGCGCTGGTCGCGGCCCAACTCGGCGCCCTTCACGCCCACCGTGGTGCGGATGCGGTAGGTCATCGTGCGGCGCGAGATGCCCGCGATGCGCAGGTAGTAGGTGCCGGTCGTCGGCGCCTGGAAGATCCAGATCGAGTAGCTCTGGGTCGAGGTGCTGTCGGTCACGCCCGAGTAGCACAGGCGCTGGTTCGCGTCGGGGTTCGGCGCGAACATGCGCAGCGTGAACGCGCGGAGCGCGGTGAAGGAGTCGGCGTAGACGAAGATCCGGTCGCCGGCGTTCATCGCGACCGAGAAGTAGTCGAGGTCGGTGGTGCTGCCGGTGGTCTGCAGCGTGCCCTTGAGCACCTGCCCGATCGTGAACGGCGTGGCCGTCGCGGGCGTGTTGTTCGTCGTGTTGTTGTTCACAGGGTCCGACTCGAACTTCACGATGGACGACGTCACGGCCGGGAAGCCGTCGTCGAGCCAGTCCCACGACTCGTTCCACGACACGTACACGCGGCCGCGGTGCGCGCCGGTCGTGCGGTCCACGGTGATCGACGGGAACGACAGGCCGCGCTCGCGGTTGAAGCCGGGCGCGCCCGAGCCGAAGTTCGAGATGAACTGGCTGGCGTTCGCCTCGGCGCCGAACGACACGCCGCCGTTCGTGGACTTGCGGACGCGCATGTAGTCGAAGTCGTCGACCTGGCCGATCGCCGACCACACGACGTAGACCTCGCCGTTCGGGCCGACCGCGGGACGCGGGCCCTGGACCAGGCCGTTGTCGCCGGTGCTCGAGAGCTGCAGCGCCGAGGACCACGTGCGGCCGCCGTTGGTCGAACGGTAGAAGTCGATCTGGTCGCCGGTCGTGGTGAACGTGGTGTTGACGACGTACAGGTTGCCCGTCGCCGTGTCGGCCACCATCCACTGCTTGTCGAGGAAGAACGACGAGTTCAGCGCCGACCGCACGATGAACACGCTGTCGAACGCGAACGTGCCGGCGTTGAACTTGCCGCGCGCCACGGCGATGCCGTTGTGCGTCGCGTCCACGTCGACCAGGCCGCAGTACCAGAACTCGCCGGTCTTCTCGTTGACCGTGACGACCGGGTCGCTCGTCCACGCCCACAGCGCGAAGCCCGGCGGGTGCGGCACGTCGCCGCCGTCGGTGAACGTGGCGCCGCCGTTGGTGGACCAGGCGAAGCCCTGCGTGTCGCCGCCCGTGTTGAAGCCCTGGCCGTCGTTCCAGGCCACGAGCACGTTGCTGCCCAGCACGCCGATGTTCTCCTCGGCCTGCCCGGCGCCCGCGAGGTCGCCCGCGGTGCTGTTGGCGCGCACGTTGGTGGGGATCGACAGCGTGCCGTTCGCGGTCGCCGGCGCGACCTGCGCGCGCGGGGCGACTTCGATCTCGGCCGCCGGCTCGACCGACTCGTCGGACTTCTTCAGGTGCTCGCCGGCGATGCGCTGCAGCTCGAGCCGGGCCTTCTTGTTGCCCTTCTTCGCCTTCTTCACGAGCTCGGCGTACTCGCGCCCCTCGTGGATCTTGGCCTTCGCCTTCTGCAGGATCAGCAGCTTGTGGAGGTCCTTGTAGATGGCGCGCTGGTGCGCGAGCTCGGCGCCGGTCAGTTGCGGGACGGTGGGCTGCTGTTCGCGCGCGGACGCGGACGAGGGCAGCAGCACGGCGAGCGCGAGCGCGAGTCCGGCCGCGAGGCGTCCGACCGCGGGGGCGAGGCTGCGGTGCATGGGGGCAGTCTCCGGGGTTCTGGACAGGAGTCCTGATGAGGGGTTGCCGCGGGAGAGGCCACGCAAGCGGAGGGCCACCCGGGGCTTGACGGGGATGCCCAACGATACCGGCCGGAGCGCGTCCGAGGGAACGCGTTTCTGCCCTGAAATCGCCCAATTCGTCGCCCGCGGGAGTGGCTCCCGGTCCCGGGCGCCGATCGGTCTCGTGCGCGGGCCCGCCGCCGAGATCGGCGACGGGCCCCGGGGCGCTGCGAAGACGTGCATTTCGCCCGCTTCACGCGGGCGCGTTTCAATCCAGCACGGCCACCTTGCGCGTGCTCGCGACTCCCGAACCGCTCAGCCGGACGAGATACACGCCCGATTCGAGGCCCGCCGCGCGCAGCGGCACCGCGTGCACGCCGACGCCGTAGCCCGCGAGCGGGACTTCGCTCACGCGCCGACCCGCCAGGTCCAGCAGTTCGAGCCGTGCGTTGCGGCCCCCCTCGGGCAGCGAGAGCGACACCGAGAACGCGCCGCGCGCGGGATTGGGCCAGGCACCGAGCACCGCGAAGCGCGTCGGCGCCACCGGCGACGCGTCGAGCAGCGACTGCGGGAAGATCGTGAAGTTCGGCGACGCGGCCGCGACCCAGCCGTGCGCCGTGTCGACCACGCGCACGCGCGCCTGCGTCGTGGCCGGCAGGGTGGGCGTCCACACGAACGCCGTGTCGAAGCGGTCGCCGGCGATCGTCGCCCACGTCGTGCCGCCGTCGCGCGAGACCTGCAGGTCCACCTGCGCCACGCCGGCGCCCTTCGCCCACGTGAGCGTGTGGTTCACGCCCTCGAAGAGCGTGTCGCCGCCCGCGGGCGCGACCACGTCGAGCGTCAGCGGCAGCGCGTTCGTGCAGCCGGCCAGCAGCGGCGTGACCGTGTCGTCGCCGCGGTTCGCCACCGCCAGGTCCACGCCGCCGTCGTGGTTCCAGTCGCCCAGGGCCAGCGCGTACGGGCTCGTGCCCGCGCCCCAGGTGAGCGCGGTGTTGAACTGCCCGTTGCCCTTGCCCGTGAGGATGCTGGCGGTCCTGACCGCGTTGTCGTTGACGAGCGCCAGGTCGGGCACGCCGTCGTGGTTCCAGTCGCCCACGGCCGCGCCGCGCGCGTTGGGCCCGGCCGTCACCGTGAGGATCGGCAGCGTGAAGTTGCCGTTGCCCACGCCGCCCGAGCCCGCGCCCAGCAGCACGCCGGCGCCGCTCACCGGGGTGTAGAGCACGACCAGGTCGGTGATGCCGTCCTGGTTGAAGTCGCCGGTCGCCAGCTCGTAGCCGTTCGTGTTGCCGAGGTTGATGTTGGTCGGCGACGCGAACGTGCCGTTGCCGATGCCGCCCGTGCCGAGCCCGCGGAAGACCCGCAGGTAGTTGCTGGTCGTCATCGCCAGGTCCCAGATCCCGTCCTCGTTGAAGTCGCCCACGACGACGCGGCGCGACGGGCCGGGCAGGACCGCGAACGTGACGATCACGGGCCCCGCGAACGTGCCGTCGGCGACGCCGCCCGAGCCGTTGCCGAAGAGCAGCGCGAAGCCGGACGCGTGGCCGGTCACGGCGAAGTCGGGCCGCCCGTCCTCGTTGAAGTCGGCGCTCGCGAGCCCCGCCGGCACGAAGCCCAGCGGCACCCGCGTGCCGGCGCCGAACGTGCCGTCGGGGACGCCCGCCGAGCCCGAGCCGGGATAGATCCACAGCGCGCTGTCCGCGCTGGTGCCGACGACCAGGTCGAGCAGGCCGTCGGCGTTCGTGTCCACGGCGCGCAGGCACTGGGCGCCCGTCACGGTCGCGATCGGGACCGCCGCCGCGAACGTGCCGTCGCCCACGCCGCCCGTGCCGTTGCCGGCGAGCAGCGAGACCGTGGCCTCGCCCTGGTTCGCCACGACGAGGTCGGCGATGCCGTCGCCGGTGAAGTCGGCGGTGGCGATCGCGACCGGGGTCGAGCCGGTGGCGAGCGAGGGCTGCGGGTCGAGCGGGCACAGGTCGAACTTCACCTCGGCGCCGAACGCCGACGTGTCGGTCGCCGTGTACGCGCGCACCTTGTAGTACCAGGGACCCATCTGCTGGTCGTCGGTGGAGAGCCCGCCCGTGCTGGCGAGCAGGGACGGGTTCACGTCGAGCTGCGTGGGGCTGCGGTAGACGTCGTAGCCGATCACGCCCGCGGTCGGGCTCGCGTCCCACGCGACATGGACGCCGACGGGCGTCGCGGCGGCCACGAGGTTGCCCGGCGGCTGCACGAGCGGGCTCGTCGCGCAGGGCGCGGCGTCCACGCGCTCGCGCATGCGCGTGATGCAGACCGGGTGGAAGTCCATGCGGATGTTTCCGCCGACGTCCCCGGGGAGCAGGTGGCAGTAGCTCATGATCGTGCCGCGATCCGGCGGCACGCGCGGGCTCACGCTGTTGCACCCGCCCTCGCTGGCCTGGCACGTGTCGAGGAGCGCGGTCGAGGGGGAGATGTAGCCCTGCGCCGCCCAGTTGCAGCTGTGCGTGTGCCACGAGCCGAAGTTGTGGCCCAGCTCGTGGGCCACGACCACGGCGTCCCAGGTCGACGAGTTGGTCGGGTACGTGTAGCCGCAGTTGATCGCGCTGACGCCGTAGCCGAAGCCGTTCGTCGTGCTGTTGCAGAGCACGTCCACGTACGCGATGCCGCCGCCCAGGTCCCGGCCCGAGATCAGGTGCGCGACCGTGCGCGAGATGCCGCTGCGGTTGGCGTTCCAGTACGAACGAAACTGCGGGAGCTGATTGGCGGTGTCGAGCGCCGTGTACGGGTCGGTCGAGGTCCAGAAGTTCAGGTAGCCGACGTTCAGCGTGACCTCGAGGTCGCGCTCGTAGATGAGCGAGACCGTGGCCAGCAGCGACGCGATGTAGTTGGCCGCGGCGTTCACCAGGCCGCCGAACCTGCCGGTGATCTCCTCGTCGCAGTCGACGGCGATCGTCATCACGCGGCGCGGGGCGTCGATCTGCACGGCGTCGGGCCGGGCCACCGGGCGCCGGGGCTCGCGCTGGGGATCGCCGGGCTCGAGCTCGGCCTCGTTGAAGCCGTCGACCCCGCAGGCCCACGTCCCGCCGGGCGTGTCGAGCGCCTCCTGGGCCGAGAGCGCGTGGAGCGGCGGGCCGTCGCCGGTCGGGGCTTCGGCGGGCATGAGCAGCAGGCGCCGGCCGCCGCGCACGATCGTGGCGCGCACCTCCTCGGGCGTGAGCGTGACCTGCGCCCAGGCGTCCGGGTCGCCCGGGATCGACCCGCGGAAGAACGCGAGCGCGAGCGGCAGCGCGTGCGGGCCCGAGGCGTCGGTGACCGTGACCTGCGCACCGGGCGCGAACAGCTCGCGGCGCTCCAGCACGAGCTCCAGGCTCGAGCCGTCGGCGAGCGGCAGCGTCACGGTGCCGCCCGCGGCGCCGCGCAGTTGATCGAGCGCCACGGGGTCCACGGCGAGCAGCGTCGCCTGCGGGCGCACCGACAGCGTGGCGGCGCGGCCGGCGAGCGGCGAGACGCGCGTGAAGAGATCGCGGGCGTGCGCGGCCGGCGCGACCGCGAGCAGCAGGGCGAGAAGCGGGAGCAGGGCGGTGCGGCGGGGGAAACGCATCGGGATCACCTCACGAGAGCGACGCGCGACGTGAGCGAGCGCCCACGCTGCGTGATTCGGACCAGGTAGACGCCCGAGCGCGCGGACGGCCACAGCTCGAACGGTATGGACTGGGCGGCCGCGGCGAGCCCGTCGAGCCGCCGCGTCTGCAGCAGCCGGCCCGACAGGTCGAAGACCTCGACCGTGACGGGCTCGGCGTAGGGCAGCGTGAAGCCGATCCGCGCGCTCACGCCGTCGGTGGGATTCGGGTACACGCCGTGCAGCGCGAGCGCGAGCCCCGAGGGCACGAGCACCGTGACGGCGCCCTTCAGGTACTCGGCGCCGCCTTCGAGCACGCCGAGCCGCCAGGTGTAGGTCGTGCCCAGCGCCACGGCGGTGTCGGCGTAGCTCACGTGCCCCTGCGCGTCGCCGACGAGCGTGTCGAGCACGGACCATGCGTTCGCGCCGGCGATCGTGCGGTAGAGCGTGGCCCGGAAGTTCTCGGGCGGGCTCGCGACCCATTCGAGGTCCACGCGGCCGGGCGTCGCGTTCGCCGCGACGAGCGCGACCGAGGTGTTCTCGGCGCCGAGCGTGACGAACGCGGCGTACGCGTCCGGGTTGCCCCCGCGCGCGTCGGACCAGCAGATCGCGAGCGTGGATGCGCTGGCGTGCAGGCTCATGTAGTCGCCCTGGTTCGGCTCGAGCCTGGACAGGCAGGTGGTCCAGTCCGAGAGCACGTCGCTCACGGCGCCGAGCGCCGTCCAGGTCCCGCCGCCGTCCGCCGAGCGCGCGAGGTGAATGCTCGAGAGGCCGCCGCTCGCCGGTGCGGGGCCGTCGCGCCAGTCGTACCAGGCGCAGAACAGCGTGCCGCCGGGCGAGACCGCGACCTCGGGCAGCCAGCCGTCGTAGCCGGGAGCCGAATCGTCGACGCGCACCGGCGCGCTCCAGGTGGCGCCGCCGTCGTCGGAGTGGTTCACGAACACGTCGCGCTGGTCCGTACCGCGCTCGCTGCCGTGCGTCGCGTACGCGGTGCGCAGCCGGTAGCCGCCCGAGCCGCTGCGCGCGGCGATGCGCAGGAAGTACGTGCCGTCCGCCGGTGCCGTCCACTCCCACGTGGGCCCGTAGCCGCCGGCGATGTTCAGCGTGGAGGCCTCCGTCCGCGTGAGCAGCGTCGCGCCGTCCGCGGCCACGACGTAGGCCCAGAGCTTCGGCCCCGTCGCCAGCGAGTCCATGGCGACCAGCACGTGCTGCCCGGCGGTGAGCGTCATCGCGAAGTAGTCGAGGTCCGTCGGGCTCGAAAGCGCGCCGCGCAGCGCGTCGCCGGGGGTGAACGCGGTGGCGTGCGCCGCATCGTTGTCCGGCTCCACCTCGGTCACGCCGCCGCCCGAGCCGACGGCGCCGACGTCGTCGTACCAGTTCAGGCTCTCGGCCCACGTCAGGTACAGCCGCCCGCGGTAGGGGCCCGCGCTGCGGTCCACGGCGAGCCCGGGGAAGAGCGGGATGTTGTTGTCCGACCGGTTGAACCCCGGCGCGCCGGTGTACGTGTTCGAGTAGTACCCGACCGCGCTCACGGGGGTCGCGAACGAGGCGCCCCGGCTCGTGGACCGGCTGACGCGCAGGTAGTCCACGTCGACCGCGCCGATCTGGTGGTACGCCACGTAGACCGCGCCGCCCGGCGCGGCGGCCACGCGCGAGCCCTGGACCCAGCCGTCCTCCGACGCGGGCGAGATGCGCAGCGGGGCCGACCAGGTCGCGAGCGAGCTGTCGGCGTACTGGAACTCGATGCGCGAGAGCCCCGCGTCGAACGTCGTGTAGGACAGGTACACGCGGCCGCTCTCGGGATCGACGTCGAGCCATTCCTTGTCGAGCCCGAGCACCGATGGGGATTCGAGCCGGGCCGCGACCGCGGTCGTCCAGTTGAACGTCGTGCCCGAGAAGCGCCCCTTCAGCACGCCGATGCCGCTCTGGTTCCCGTTCCCGTCGCCGAGCCCGGCGTAGTAGAACGCGCCGGTGTTCGGGTCCACCACGACGACCGGGTCGCTCGCCCACCGCCAGCCGGTCGGATTGGCCGGCACGGGCAGCGTGCCCCGGTCCACCCACGTGCGGCCGCTGTCCGTCGACGTGGCCCAGCCCTGCCACTGTCCCGAGCCGTCCCAGACGCCCCGGCTGTCGTTCCAGGCCGCGACCATGTAGCGGCCGTAGGTCGCGATCGACGTTTCGCTCTGGGTCTCGTTCGCGAGGTCGCCGGCCGGGTCGTTGACGCGCACGTTCGTGGCGACCGCCGAGCCCCGCAGCGCGGACGCCTCGATCGCGCGTGCGGTGCCGTTGCGCCAGGACGTCCCGGGCACCGGCGGCCCGCCGGGGGCCGCTTCGCGGGCGCGATCGGCGCGCTTGCGGGCCGCATCGGGCCCCTTGCCCCGCAGCTTGCGCGCCAGCTCGCGCCACTCGCGCGTCCGCTCCGCTCGCTCCTTCGCCTCGCGCATCGGTTCGGCCAGCATGGCCTCGGCCTGCAGGCGCTTGAGCGGCGCGAGCCGGCCGAGCTGCGCCTCGACGCGGGCGCGCTCCTCCTTCGTCCTCGCGCGGGGCGTGCCGGCGGGTGCGGAGGGCGCGAGCAGGGCGACGGCCAGGAGCGCGGCGGCGAGGCGGGCGGAAGCAGGGATGCGAGCGGGCAACACGGGTCCTTTCGAGCGCGGCCGGTGACGAGAGCGCCGGGGTGGGGTCCGTGGAGGCCCGGGAAGTCTAGCGTCCGCACGGGGCCCCGGCCAGCGGGGAGCGGCCCAAAGACGGGCGGGCGGGGGTCGCACCCCCGCCCGCCTGGTCGCGGCCCTGCGGGTGCGGGCCTACTTCAGCAGCACGATGCGCCCGTTGATCGAGCGGCCGCTGGCCACGTACTCGAGCCGCGCGAAGTAGACACCCCTTGGCGAGGCCCGGCCCGCGTCGTCGGCGCCGTCCCACGGCAGGTCGTATTCCCCCGGCTCGAACGACCGGTCGGCGAGCGTGCGGACCAGCCGGCCGGCGACGTCGTAGAGGCGCACGCGGATGCGGTCGGGGGACGCGAGGCCGAACCGGACGCGCGCCGAGCCCGAGCGCACCACGCTGTTGCCGACCTTCATGAAGTTCACGAACGCGGCGCCGCCCGGTCCCTGCGGCACGTCGAGGACGCATCTGGGGTTCACGGTCGTGACCTGGCACTGGGCCGCGAACAGCGCGTTGTACATGTTCCAGTAGTACCTCATGCGGCCCGTCGCCGTGGCGCAGTAGCGGGACAGGAGGTTCGCGATGTTCCAGCCCTCCGTGTACGCCACCCAGTTGCGGGAAGCGGCCGGGTTCGCCGGCTTGTGGACGGAAGCCACGTACGGACCGTTGACGCCCACGTTCTCGTAGTACGTCGCGTCGACCGCCTCGGCCACCGCCGGGTTGCGCTGGAAGAGGTCGTTCGAGAACGCGCAGCTGTTGCCCACGCCGTAGATGTCGCCGTTCCACGTGATGACGTTCGTCGTGAGCAGGTCGGCACAGTCGTTGGTGTTGTTCGACACCGCCTGGTACGACCCGTTGCGGAGCGTGAGGCCGAGCTTGGTCGAGATGAACAGGCCGTGCGAGGCGTTCTGGCCGTTGAGCAGGTCCTCGTCCTGCACGAAGCCGTCGCCGCCGATGAACAGGCCGCGGGGCTTCTGCGTGCTGTTGGCGGCGCTGCCCGTGAGGAAGTCGTTGAGGATCGCGATGTCGTCCTGCGACTTGTTGAAGAACGGGCCGGTGATGCCCGAGTTCAGGTCGCCGGTGAGCAGCGTGATCATGCGGTAGAACCGACGCAGCATCTCGGGCGTGGGCGCCGTGCGGGCGTACCGGTTCGCCGCGTAGCCCATCGACGCACGGTTCGCCAGCCGGGCCCCCAGGCTCACGCCGCCGGTCGCCCCGGACTCCGCCGCGCGCACGCCGT
>CAZIXL010000009.1:0-15735 GCA_964542885.1 uncultured bacterium | reverse complement strand
GGTTCGACGTGGGCAACGGGCTTTCGCTGGGCCTCGGCTTCGACCGGCTGGCGGGCAGTTCCGACGTCGGCGACTGGAGCGCTTCGATCGAGTACGACATGCCGGCCAACCTGCTGCGCGCGTTCGGGCGCTACGCGTTCGAGAGCGGCAGCAAGGCACAGGGCTTCCTCGAGGCCTCGCTCGGCCGCGTGATGGCGGCGGGCAGCGCGACGGTGTCGGTGACCGGCGTGGGCTCGGAGTCGGGCGACCTCAGCGGCTCGGGCCTCTCGCTCGAAGGCGGCGGCGGCGTGCTGCTGTGGGTCGCACCGCAACTCGCGCTCACCGGCGCGGCGGGCTTTCGCCACGCAGTGGTGGGCAGCACCGAGTTCGACGGCCGCCCGATCTACAACGCGAGCGGCGGCGACTACCAGCTGGACTACAGCGGCCTGTTCGCGCGCGTGGGACTGCAGGTGTCGCTGGCACCGTAGGGCCGGGGGCGAATCCGCACCGGGCTCGCCGGGCCGCGGCGCGCCTGGTGCCGATCGCCCGATCGCAGGACCCCGGCGACGCGGTGCGCGCGCGCGCGGTAGCATGGCCGCGGCTTCCGGGTCGCGCGGGTTCGACATTCCGAGGCGCGCGGAAGCGCTCACGAGATTCGACGACGCCTTCACCCACCCAGGGGCCGATTCCATGCGCGCGTTGACCCGAAAGCGGCAGTGGACGCAGGGCGGTGCGGCGTCGCGATGCTGGTTCGTCGCCGGCGAGCCCGCGACCTGGCTGGGCTCGGGGTACGAGCCGTGGAAGCAGCGCGTGGCGTCGGCGATCGCGCTCGACCCGGCGGCGCCCCCGGCCGGGCTGTCGCTCGAACTGCTGGTCACGTCGCCGCTGCGCAACGGGCAGCGCTTCGATCTCGACAACCTGGTCACGCCCGTCTTCCAGGCCGTGCTCGGGCCGCGCCGCTCTCCGTTGCGCCTCGGCCTGCGCTGGTGGCGCGCGCGGCTGCTGGTCGCGAACGAGGCGGGGCTCGTGCTCGAGGCCGACGGACCCGATGTCGGCGTTCTGGCCGCCGCCGGCGGGCCGCTCGTGCGGCTGTCCTTCGCGGGGCCGTTGCCGGCCGACTCGCGCGCGGGCGGCGCCGCGTTCGTGGAGGCCGTTCGCCGCGCGCTGCCCGGGGCCGCGCCCCGCTCGGGCGATCGCTTCGGCGTTTCGCTCGCCTTCGGCACGGGTACGGCCGACATCACGTGGGTCGAGGAGCGGCCCATCAAGCCGGTCGTGGATTGCCTGTATCCGATCCTCGGCGGCGTGAGCGGCGCCCCCGACGACTGGAAGCTGCAGCGGCTCGAAGTGCGCCGCGACGCCGACGTGCCGCCCAACGGCTGCGTGGTGACCGTGTGGCGACTCGAGGCCGCCGGCGGGCCTGCGCCGCTGCGGTACGACGTACCCGTTTCGGCGGCGGCCGTGCGCCGCGCGCGGGCGGCCGCGGCCGGTGTGCGCCCGGCTCCGGCCGCGGCGATGCTCTCGAACGGCTACGACTACCTCGACGAAGCGGCGCGGCTGCTCGGCTCGCCACCGCTCACCTTCACCGCGGGCGAGGTGATCGCGGCGCTCTGGGCGGGCTTTCCCGAAACCCGGCGGCGAACGAAGGCCAGCCTGGGTGCGAGCCTCGACTTCTCGACGATCAACGTGCGCGGGCGCGCCAGCCGGCCGGGCGACTTCTCGCGCCGCGACCGCTGGAACCGCGCGCCCGCGTTCCTGCGCGTCGGCCGCGGCCTGTACCGGCGCCTGTCCGAGGACGAACGTGCCGCGTTCGCGCGCCTCTGGAGCCGCGGCGAGCCACTGCTGCGGCGCGAGTCGTTCGACGAAGCGGAGTGGCGTTCGGCCGTAGAGCGCGCGACGGCGTAACGCGCGCGCGGGGCCCGCCCCCTACCCCAGCGCCTTCCCCGCGGCCTCGATCAGCCGCTGGATCTCGACGCCGCGGTTCACGTCGATGGCCGACGAGCGTCCCGCGCGGCAGCTCTCCGCGAAGCGCCGCCGCACTTCCGCCCACGGGGACTCGACCGAGGCGGCGACGGCGTCGAACTCGAGGGCGCCCTGCTCGCCGTAGAGGTCGAGGCGGAACACCGTGGGTTCGATCCGCGCGACGCCCGAGAGCACCAGCTCGCTCACGGCGCCGCCCGCGTGCCGGCAGCTCAAGGCCACGTACTCGCGCGGGTCACCGCGGCCCACGATGGACTCGATCGGGCCGACGGCGGCCTCGAGCAGGTCGAACGCGTGCGGACCCAGGTCGTGCAGCGCGCCGCGTTCGCGGCGCCACGGGGTCGCGTACGGGCCGCGCAGGAACGCGCTGCTCAGGAACGCGAGCCGCGCCGCGCGTGCGCGAAACACCTGCGCCTGTGAAAGGAAGTCGTCCGTGCGCGCGCGGAAGCGGTGCGTGAGCATGAGCTGCGTCACGACGCCGGAGGTCGCCACCTCGCGCGCCAGCGCCTCGGCGGCGTGCAGGTCCAGCGCCAGCGGCTTGTCGAGCAGCAGCGCCTTGCGCGCGCGCGCCGCGCGCACGGCCAGCTCGGCCTGCACGTCGGGCGGCACGGCGAACGCCACCGCGTCACAGCGATCGAGCAGCGCGTCGATGGTCTCGCACACCTCGGCGCCGTGCGGCTGCGCGAGCGCCTGCGCGGCCTCCAGGCGCCGCGCCCAGACGGCGGCGAGCACGGTCTCGGGGCCCTCGGCCAGCATCGGTGCATAGGCCTTCGTGGCCCACGGGCCCGCCCCGACCAGACCGACGCGAATCGCATTCGGCGTCACGTCACGCATGCGGCCGACCATGTCACACGCCGGGGCCGGCGCAAAGGCCCGCCGGTGCACAGCCCGAACGGACGCGGCCCGCGCACTCGCATCGTGCCGCCGGTCCGCCTGTTTCATGCGTCACCGCATCCGTGCGTCGATCGCCGGCCGCCGCGCCGGCGACCGGCCTCCGATCGGGCGCGTGCACTCGCCCCCGGGAGCATTCGCCGGCATTGGCGCGTGCGCGGCGAACCGGCTTCTGCTTCCATGGTGCCTCGACTCGCTGCACGTTGCCCCTGCGCCGACTCGGGCCCGGCCGTTCCGGCTCGCGATCGCCGCGCCATCGACACCTGCTGGAGGTTCACATGCGGTCCAGGTTCCTGTTCGTGCTGGGACTTCCCGCCCTGCTGGCGATCACGCCGGTGCCCGGTCACGCCAGCAGCCCGATCTGGATCCAGGGCGTGGTCGGTGGGGCGAGCTACAAGATGGGCGACGTGAATGCCAACGTCGCCGAGATCAACCGGCAGATCACGCCGATGGGCTATGTCCTCGACCAGCTGACCGACGGCGTCACCTACGGCGGCGCGATCGGCTTCGACATCGGGCACGGCTTCGCGCTGGGCCTCGCGTACGACCGGCTCGAAGGCAAGACCGAGTTCGGCGACTCGTTCGCCGCGCTCTCCTTCGATCTGCCGGCCGACGTCTACCGTGTCTTCGGGCGCTACACGATCGGGAGCGCGCTCACGACACAGGAATTCGTCGAGGCCTCTGCGGGCCGCATCTCGCCCGCGGGCAGCCTGTCGTACCGGGAGATCGGCCAGGTGCCGTTCCGCGGCGAACTCGGCAGCTCGGGTCTCGCGCTCGAGGGCTCGGGCGGCGTGCAGCGGTGGTTCGCGCCCTGGCTCGCGGTGAACGGCGCGATCGGGTACCGCTACGCCGTGGTGGAGCACACGCTGGTGGGCCTCGCCTCGCTGCAGGACGTGACCGGCGGCGAGTACCAGCTCGACTACAGCGGGTTCTTCTTCCGCGGTGGCCTGACCGTGGTCGTTTCGCACTAGCCGGCGGACGCCACGGTTCGGCGCGGCCCGTCGCGATCCCGCGGCGGGCCGCTGCGCTGCCTAGCGGGCCACGCCCCCGGTCCGGCCGTCCGGGCCCACGCGCTGCGCGTACACGCGCTGCACCGCGGCGCGCGTGCCGACCCAGATCGCGATCGCGCCGCCGGTGCCGTCGGGCACCAGGCGCAGCGCGCGCTGGAAGCCGGTCGCGGTGCTCACGGCCATGCCCTTCGCGGCCCATGCGAGCGTGCCGGTCGAGTCGGCGCGCTGGCCGAGCAGGTTGCCGAACTCGGTGTCGCGGCCGTCGCGCCACGCGGCGATCACGCCGCCCGCGCCGTCGGCGCACGCCGCGAGGCCGGTGCGCACGCGCCGCGTGCCCGCGAGCACGAAGCCGTTCGCCTCGCCCTTCGCGAGGCCGCTGCCGTCCACCCAGCGCCCGCGCACCCAGGTCGTGCCGTCGTCCACGTTGCTCGACAGCCACACGACGAACGCGCTGCCGTCCTCGCCCCGCACGGCGATGGGCACGTCGCCGGGGCGGTCGCTCAGCATGACGCCGTCGGGGCCCCAGACGAGCGTGCCGCTGGCGTCGGCGCGCTGCGCGAACACGATGTCCTCCTCCCACGCCACGATCACGCCGCCCGCGCCGTCGGCGGCGCAGGAGGGCTGGGAGGCGGCACCGACGTCGCTGGCGATGCGCAGGCCGTCGGCCTCCCAGCGAACGTCGCCGTCGGCGTCCAGGCGCTGCGCGTTCAGGTTGGTGGGCGGCGCGACGGTCGCGTTCGGGTCGCCGGTGTCGATCCACAGCAGGATCACGCCGCCTTCGCCGTCGGTCACGAGCCCGGCGGGCGACTGCTCGCCGGGGCCGCCGACCACCTCGACACCCGAGGCCGACCAGCGCAGCGCACCCGTCGTGTCGATGGACTGCGCATACAGGTCGGTGTCGCCGCCGCGCTGGTCGGCCCACGTCACCACGAAGCCGCCGCGCCCGTCGCTCTCGGCCTGCGGCGACGCCTGGTCGCCGCGCTCGAGCGAGACGGGCAGGCCGTGCGGCGCCCAGCGGCGCCGGCCGTCGGGGCCGATGCGTTGCGCGTACAGGTCCCAGTCGTGCCCGTTGCGCCGGTCGCGCCACACCACCACGAAGCCGCCGGCCCCGTCGGTCGTGATCGTGGCGCCGCGCTGGTCCTCGCGCTCGATGCACACGGGCACGCCCTCGGGCGCCCACGCCAGTGCGCCGCTCGCGAGCACGTGCTGCGCCCACAGGTCGCCCTGGCCCGCGGCCGGGAACGTGTGCCACACGATGAACACGCCGCCGTCGCCGTCGGGCATGGCGACGGGCTCGTCCTGCGTGATGCGCTGCGAGCAGACCGCGAGGTTCTCGCGCGGATCCTCGGGCCACGCGGCGCGCGCGACCGGCGCGAGCGTGCCCGACACGAGGAACGCGAGCAGGACGGTGAGCCACCCGCGCGACCGCATGACGCCCTGCGACCCCATCACGCCACCTCCGTGGACCAGCGCGCTGCCCGGGATGCTCCGAAACGCCGCGCACATCCTGCGCGCGGAGCGGCCGCGGGACAACCCGGGAAAGCGCGCCGCGATGCCCGCCCGCCGGAGCGCGTGCTACCGTCGCCGGGCTTGCGTCGGGAGCGGCCGGCGCCGGGCGGCTTCGGCCCGCGTGCTTCGCCGCCACGAGGAACCCATGTCGACGGGCTTCGCCGCCCGGACCGCGAGGAGACGTCATGACCGCCACGACCCGCACGCGCCCGCACGTCATCTGGTACGAGCTGATGACCACCGACAGCCCGGCGGCGTTCGCGTTCTACGCGAACGTGCTCGGCTGGACAGCCCGCGAGATGCCCGGCCTCTCCGGCACCTACACCCTCCTCCACGCCGGCGGGATCGGCGTGGGCGGCATCGCCGACCTGCCCAGGCCGGCGCTCGACATGGGTGCGAAGCCGGCGTGGCTCATGTACGTGGGCGTGAGCGACGTCGACGCGCACACGCAGCGCGTCGCGGATGCCGGTGGCAAGGTGCTCATGACGCCGACCGAGATCCCGACGGTCGGCCGCTTCTCGGTCGTCACCGACCCGCAGGGCGCGGCGTTCCTCCTGATGACGCCGATCAGCCGGGAGGACCTCCCGGTGGTGCCCCGGGGCACGACGGGCCACGTGGGCTGGCGCGAGCTGGTCACGACCGACGGCGCCGCGGCGTTCGATTTCTACTCGAAGCTGTTCGAGTGGGAGAAGGCGGGCGAGTTCGACATGGGCACGATGGGCATCTACCACCTGTTCACGACCGGCGCGGCCGTGGGCGCGTCCGAGGGCGGCATGATGTCGATGGCCCCCGGCATGCCGGGCCCGGCGTGGCGCTACTACTTCAACGTCGAGGCCGTCGACGCGACGCTCGCGCGCGTGCGCGAAGCCGGCGGAACCGTCGTCAACGAGGCCATGCCGGTGCCGAGCGGCGAGTGGGTCGCCCACGCGCTGGACCCGCAGGGCGCGTTCTTCGGCATCCTCTCCCCGAAGCGCTGACGCATCGCGCGCGCGAACGAACGGAGCCGGCGTCCCGCGGGGGGCGCCGGCTCCGGTGCGCTGCCGGGACTCCTTTACCGCCTGAGCGGGTGCGTCTCGCGGCCCATCGTGCCGGTGGCGAGGATCTCCTCGATCTTGTACACCCCCAGCTTGCGGTTCTTGATGAAGCCGCTCAGCGCCTTCTCGGCGAGGACGCCGTCCTTGCACATGTCGGCGAGCCATTCGAGCGCGAGCGACGGCGTGTACTGCGGGAGCGCGCAGCCCTTGTCCATCAGCCAGCGCTCGTTCTTGGTCTCCTGCGAGCCGATGGGCGGCGCCATGATGATGGGGATGCCCAGGGCGGAGTAGAACGACAGCTCGCTCGGCTTGGTCCACAGCACGTCGGTCTCGCGCATGATCGCGTTGAAGCGGTCGAAATATTCGGGCTTGGTGGGCTCGCGCAGGATCACGAGGCCGTCGCCGATCTCGCGCTCGAGCCCGCTGCGCGTCGCGAACTCGCGGAAGACGCGCTCGACGATCGGGTTCACGCCGGCCACGAGCACCAGGCGGAAGCGGTGCTCGAGGATCCCGGGCTTGAGCGCCTGCGCCAGCATCAGGCCGATCTCGGTCTGCGCGCCCGCGCCGCCGACGGCGAACGTCACGGTGACGCGCGCGCCCTTCTGCGGCTCGGGCCGGTCGCCGAGCAGCTCGCGCACCGTGGAGCCGAACACGCTCGTGAACCGTCCGCGCGTGTCGAGCCGCGCGAGGCGTGCGAGCAGGTCGGCCTTCAGCACCGGCATGTCCGGCCCGCCCACGTTCTCGCGCGGCAGCGTGAACCCGGTGATGAAGATGCGCTCGTCGGGCACGCCGTACTGGCGCAGGCGCCGCATCACGCGGCCGCACGGCGCGAAGTACTGGATGCGGCTGCGGCGCGCCTTCGAGGCGACCCACACGCGATTCAGGTCGGCGTCGGTGATCACGCAGTAGACGGGCTCGCGGTAGAGCACGTCGGCGACCAGCGCGGGCGCGTAGAACGTCGAGATCATCGGCAGCCCCAGGCGCCCGAGCCGCTCCATGAGCGAACGCCCGAGGCCCTGCCGGATCAGGTGGTCGACGATGTGGTTGTTGGGCGAGGGGTGCGAGAGGTCGCGCAGCGGGTAGAAGGGCGGGATGCGCAGCATGCCGTCGAGCAGCCCGAACAGGGCGTTGCCCACGAGCGGCACGTTCTTCGTGCGCGAGAGGAACTCGTACGAGGCGGTGAGGCGCTTCCAGAAACGCGCCTCGTCGGCATCGGTCGCTTCGGGGGCGCCGGCGGTGAGCACGCCGCCCTCGGCCAGGTACGCCAGCGAATGGGCGGCACGCTGGTGCCCGAACCCCATGTCGGCGGTCACGACCCACGCACGCACGCGGTCGAGTGCCTCGCCCATCGAGCGGCCTCCTCGAAACCCGGAACGCGAACCGTGAAGATGCGGGAGTTATCGTCGCGCGCCGCGGACAAGTCCAGCGCGGCGACGGTCCGCGTGCTCCGGCGGGGTCGACGATGGGCGCGGCGCCCCGAGACCGCCCGGAACGGGCCTACTTCGTTCGCCTGCGGCCCTTTCCCGCGGAAGAGGGGGCGACGGCACTGCCCCACTGCGCGAGGAAAGCGGTCACGAAGGCCGGCACGCTTCCGCCGCCGGTGGCGAGCGGCGCCAGCGCCAGCGCGACGGAGACGGCGACGTGATAACCGGTCGAACGCGTGGCATCCGCGCGCAGGTAGGCAGGGTGCGCGGTGTTGACCCACACCGTGTTCTCGATCAGGCGAGCCATTTCAGGGTCGCCCGGCCGATCCTCGAACTGGAGCGACAGCCCGTAGCGCTGCGAGCGCGCGCGGCCGGAAGCCGCGGTGCCATCCCCGTCGACGGGGGCGGCGTCTTCGGACGGCGGCTCCTTCGGCTCCGCGGCGGCGGGCGGGGCGAGTGTCGAGGCCTCCTCGGCGGTCGGCGCGACCGCGGCCACCGGTGGCGCTTCGGTTCCGGAGGACGCGGTCCCGAACGGCTCGCCCGATCCGGCGCCGGATCCGCTCTCCCCATCCCCGCCCTGCAGGACGATTCGACGCTGGCCGCCGTGCTGGCGTTCGACGAGCGACGTGAGCAACGGGAAGTCGTCGGCCAGGCCCAGCAGTACGCGCTCGAGGTCGCGCTCGAGCGGACGAGCGATGCGGCGCCGCTCGTCCTGGGCCGTGTCGCGCGCGTCGCCCCACCGCGTGAGCTGGGCCTGCACCGCCTCCTGGATCGCGCGGCGGTACGAGAGGTACAGCGCCCCGCGGGGTCCCGTGCGCACGAAATCGCCCTTGTTGAGCGTGAGTGACTGGGCGAGCGCGGGGACTTCGATGATCCCCGTGATGCGCTCGGGCGCAGCCGGCAGGATGCCGAGCCAGTCCCAGCCGCGACGGATGACCTTGCCATAGGTGCTGATCGCGACTCCGCGCTGGTGCTCCGGAAGCGGCAGGGCGTGGCGTTCGAGGAAGCCGAGGCCCGAGGGCTTGCGCTGCCGTTCGATCCGCACCTCGATCGGCGCGTGCTCGGCAGCACGCTCGTCGCGGGGTTCGAGCCGGCGTCCATTGACCTCGAAGTGCACGCCGCGCGGGTAGAGCGGCGCGAGGGCGGCACTGAAGCCGACATCGAGCACGGGCTGGAAGTGTTGCCGCAGCACGTGCTCGAGGAAACCGGGATCGAGAAGCGGCGAGAGCCCGTGCCCCAGGTGGAGCGTGACCGCCGTGCCGTGCCCGGCGACATCGCCGGGAGGAGTGATGGGTTCGTAAGGCGCGAACTCGCGCGATGCGAGGTGCCAGCGCGAGGCGGCGTGTGACTTGCCGCGGCGCGACTCGGTCACGACGTCCCGGGCGACCAGCAGGGCCAGCTTGATTCCGACTCCGGCGAAGCCGATCCCCTCGCCACGTGTCTTCGAGCTGGCGGCGAGGTTGTGGAACTGCCGCAGTTCCTTCCACACCATGCCGCGACCGTCATCGACGAAGCGGAACGTCGCCGAACCCGGATCGGCGTGGATGCGCATCAGGCCGGCCCCGGCATCGAGCGAGTTGGCGACGAGCTCGGTGAGGATCGTGTCCTCGAGCCCGCCGGGATAGGCATCCCGCAGGTCCTCGAGCAGGTGGCGCAGGTCGACCTTCGTGTAACCGCGGCCTCGGGGCATTCTCGCTCCGTCGGAGGAAGTTCTCGTGCGGACCCGGGCCGCACGCCCGCCGCACGATAGCGCCGCACGAGGGAGACGCGCCAAGGCGCCCGCGCGCGGACAGGCCCGACGCGCAAATGGCGGGACGGCGGGATCCGCCGATCCCGCCGCCCCTCGGGGCCCCGTGCCCGGCGCGGGGCGCCCTTCTTCAGAAGCGCAGCGCCAGGCCGAGCGACATCGTCCAGAAGTCGGGGTTGAACTCCTCGGGCACGAGCCGGCTCTGCTGGTCGCGGAGCATGACGTAGCGCCCGTTCAGGTCGATCGCCGCCGGGCCCGCGGGCACCTCGACGCCCCCGCCCAGGTGGACGCCGAACAACTGCTTCGTCTCGTCCGGCAGGCCGGGCAGGTTGTGCTCGTAGTCGAACGTCGTCTGGTACCAGCCGACACCCGCTCCCGCGTAGAGCGCGGGCACGGGGGTCAGGTAGAGCGACGTCGTGATCGGCCACGAGCGCACCCTCAGCTCGCCGTCGTAGCGCGACTCGCTGCGGTACGCGAGCGCCACTTCGCCCTTCAGCAGTGGCGCGATCTGGTCGCGCAGCGCGAGCCCGGTGTAGAGCTTGCTGTCGCCCGCGCCGTCGACACCGTTCGAGAGGCCGAGCGAGGGGACGATCTCGCCTGCGGCCGCGGAGCGCGCGAGGAGCACGACGACCGCGAACGCGACGGCGGTGGTGACGCCGATGAGACGCCGCGAGGTGCGACGCCCGGTCCATTGGTTGTGCATGACACCCTCCTGGACTGGGGAGCCCTCGTGGGGATGCCCTGCACTACACCGCAGCGGGTCGCACGGGTCCCGCCGGCCCGCGGCAGCGTGCAGTCGCAGCGGGTTGCGCTCGTCGCACGACGCGAACGCCGACGCGATCTCGCGCCCGTGTCCCGTGCGGCGGACCGGTGGAGCCACCCGCCCGCGTCGCGCGACTCAGTCGAGCGCGACGATGCGCCGCTGCGAGCGGCCTTCGGGCGTGCGCACGTCGACGAAGTAGACGCCGGCGGCGGAGCGGCGGCCGTGCGCGTCGTGGCGGTCCCAGGCGAAGCGCTGCTCGCCGGCGGGCCGCGCCTCGTCGCAGAGCGTGGCGACGACGGCGCCGCGCAGGTCCAGCACGCGCACGACGACGCGGCCCGGCGCGCCGATCCGGAACGCGACGCCGGCGGCGGTGCCGTGCGCGATCGGGTTCGGGAACACGCTGAGCGCGAGGCCCGGCGGCACGACCGCCGGCACCGTGTCGAGCAGCTGGCCCTCGGGCACCAGCCGGTAGGTCGCCATCTGCTGGCGTGCGAGCCCGTCGGTCAGCACGCCGTTCGCGACGCTCGCCGCCGACAGGTCGGTCTCGAGGTGCGTCGTGCGCGTGGCGTGGAACTGCGGCAGCGGCGGCAGCGAGAGCGAGAGCGGGCGCGGGCCGTCGGCCATGTTCCACACGCGCGCGACGATGCCCGAGGCGATGCCGTCCTCGGCGGGCTTGAGCGCCCACAGCAGCACGTCGTTCGAGGGCAGCGAGACGAGCGACCACGGCCCGGCGGGCATCGGCGCCGAACCACCACCGGTCACGGTCGCCTCGACGAGCGGGTTCTGGTGCTCGAGCGCGAAGCGCATCGCCGCCGCCGGGTCGTAGGCGCCGTGGCGGCGGAACGCGAACCGGTTGAGGAACCACGAGTCCCCGCCCTGGTCGGCGATGCCGTACGACGGCCCGTCGACCTGCATGCCGACGATGGCGCGGATCCGCGGGACGTCCGTGTACAGCTCGCCCGGCAGGCTGTTGCCGAGGCGGAAGAACGAGCAGTCGGCGTTCGACACGGTCACGCCGCGCGTGGGCTCGGAGAGGTCCGCGAAGTGCCCGAACGAGAGGTAGTCGACACGCATGTTCTGGTCGGCGTAGTCGCCGCCGGCCGCGGCCTGCGCGGCCCTGGCGATCATGCCCACTTCTTCGTGCCGCACCACGGCGCCGGTCAGCGCGAAGCGCGACGCGTACTCGGTCGTGCCCGAGAAGTTGGCGGTGATCGTGTTCTCGACGTCGACGCGGTCCACGCCCGCGTACAGCGTGACGCGCGTGACGTGCGGCAGCGCCGTCGTGGCGTCGACGCGCAGGGTGGTCGAAACGGGCCCGGTGCTCTCGAGCGTCACCGGGCCGTCGCCCAGGCCGAGGTCGTTCAGCGTGCCGCCGGTGCCCGTGTAGGCCAGCTCGCGGTCGGCGTCGCGATGGTCGACCAGGCTCGGCAGGTTGCCGCGCGTGCCGAGCGTGACGCCGTAGAGGCCGTTGTCGAACGACGGTAGCGACACGGTGGCCGCGGCCGGGCGCGCCGCCGCGGCGCCGGGCAGCACCGCGTACACGCGATAGCCCACGGAAGGCACGGCCGTCGCGAGGATGCGGACGCTGCTCGCGGACACCGACTGGCTCGGCACCTCGGCGCCCGTCGCGACGTCGACGACGTGCCGCGGCTCGGCCACCGAGGTGGCGAGGTCGACGACGTCGTCGCGCGACCACGAGAGCGGGTTGAAGACCACGTGCCGCTCGACGCCGGCCGCCCCGCGCACGTGGCCCGCGAGCGCGGCGAGCGCGTCGGCGAGCAGCGGGTTCACGTAGGCCTCGAGCTTCGCGAGCTGGTCGCGCTGGAATTGCGCCCGCCGCTCGGCCGGCACGGGGCCGTCGGCGGTCCAGTCGTGCTCGTAGTAGAGCCCCGCGGCCATGAACGCCGCGTCGCGCGCGGTCGCGCGCCCGTTCATGAACGCGGGATCCACCAGCGCGGCGATGGTGGCCAGCGCCTCGGCCGTGCGCAGGCGCTCGATCCCGCGCCGGAAGGCGGCCGTCACCGCGCCCATCGACGCCTGGTACAGCTCCCACTCGTTGCCGAAGCTGCCCGAGAACGTCGGGATCTCGCTGCCGTGGTTGGCGACGAAGTCCTGGAAGAAGTCCACCTCGTTCGACACGATCACGCGCCGCGACGCGTTCGACATCTGCAGCGAGGCGTTCACGAACTGGCTGGTCGAGGACTCCAGCACGTCGCCGCCGTAGCCGAACGCCGCGCTCACGTCCCACGGCCACACCGACTGGAACGCGCTGTTCGTATCCAGGTAGTTCACGATGCCCGCCGGGTCGGCGGCCTCGTAGTAGCCGCCGATCTGGCTGGCGGTGTTGGTGAGCGTGTTCCACTTCATGCACACGCCCTGCCCGTCGGGCCCGTCGAACCAGTAGATCTCGCGCGGCCGCGGGGCGAACGTCGTCTTGGTCGCGCAGCCGCACACGCCGCGCCAGGAGTACTTCGCGCCGGCGCCCGCCCACAGCGAGGCGATGCCGCCCGGCAGCGTCTGGTTCTCCATCGCGACGACCAGCGGGAAGCGCAGGTCGTAGCGGCGCTCGAGCCGGCCCGCGTAGTACATGCTGCGCAGCACCGCCTCGGCCGGCGAGCCGCCGTAGCAGAGCACGGCGGTGTTGAGCGGCATGGTGATGTCGCCCGCGCGCAGGTGGCCGACCAGGCGCGAGAACTCGGCCGGCGTCTTGTTGTGCTCGTACTCCCACACCCACAGGCTGCCGTCGGCGTTGAAGCGGCCGCGCGAGTCGGGCGGGTTCGCCGCCGTGGCCTCGGCCTGCGCCATGTAGAAGTCGAGCATGTACAGGAACGAGTCGCGGTAGGTCGCGTCGTCCGCGGTCCAGAAGTAGTCGGTGTGGTCGTCGTTCGCGATGTAGATGCGCTTCTCGGCGTGCGCCATTGGCGCCGACGCGAGGAGCAGCACGAACGTCACCCACGCGCGCAGGGCATGGCCGCGCGTACTCGGCGGAGTCATTTCGGTCATCGGGACCGGGAGTCCTCGGTGTCGGGGAGCGGGCGTGGGGAGGCGGGATTCTAGTCGTTGTCGGTTTGCCGGACCACTCGCCTCACGCCGCCGGCCAGGTGATCTTCCGCACGGATGACGATCGTGCGCGCGCGGCCCCGCTGCGCGCCCGGCGGGTCGCCACGGGGCGACGACGTGCGGGCGGGTGGCCGGTCCCCGCCCGCTCCGCGGCAGCCTTGTTTCAGCGTTTCGCCCGCACGTACTGCGGCGGCCACGGGCCCTCGGCGCCCAGCGCCTGCGCGGCGTGCAGCGGCCAGTGCGGGTTGCGCAGCATCTCGCGTGCGAGCAGCACGACGTCCGCACGGCCCTCGCGCACGATCGCGTCGGCCTGCGCGGGATCCGTGATGAGGCCCACGGCGCCGCTCGCGATGCCGGCTTCGCGGCGCACGCGCTCCGCGAAGGGGACCTGGTAGCCGGGCGCGACGGGGATCTTCTGCCCGGGCACGAGCCCGCCGCCCGAGCAGTCGACCAGGTCCACGCCCTCGCCCCGCAGCATCGTGGCGAAGCGCACGGTGTCGTCGCCGCTCCAGCCGCCCTCGGCCCAGTCGGTGGCCGAGACGCGCACCCACACGGGCAGCTCGGCCGGCCACACGCCCCGCACCGCGCGCACGACCTCGAGCGGGAAGCGCACGCGCTGCTCGAACCCGCCGCCCCACGCGTCGGTGCGCCGGTTGGTGAGCGGCGAGAGGAACTCGTGCAGCAGGTAGCCGTGCGCCGCGTGCACCTCGACCAGCCGGAAGCCCGCCGCGAGCGCGCGCCGCGCGGCGGCGCGGAACGCCTCGATCACGCGCGCGATGCCCGACTCGTCGAGTACCGCCGGAACGGGATACCCGTCGGCGTAGCGCTCGGGCGAAGGCCCGTCGGGGATCCAGCCGCCCGCGTGGGGCGCGACCGGCGCGCCCCCCTCCCACGGCCGCGCGGTCGACGCCTTGCGCCCGGCGTGGGCGAGCTGCGTGCCCGGAATCGCGCCCAGCGAGCCGACGAACGCGGCGATGCGCGCGAGCCGCTCGGCGTGCGCGTCGGACCAGATGCCGAGGTCGCGCGGCGTGATGCGGCCTTCGGGCAGCACGGCGTTGGCCTCGGTGATCACGACCGCCGCGCCGCCGCGCGCGAGCGAACCGAGGTGGACCAGGTGCCAGTCCTCGGCCAGGCCGTCGGTCGAGGAGTACTGGCACATCGGCGAGACGACGATGCGGTTGCGGAGCGTGAGCGAGCGCTGCGCGAGCGGCGAGAAGAGCGTGGGCGTCATGTCCGGCTTTCGGCTGCGGCCGCGGCCGCCGGGCGGCGCGGCAGCGGTCGCGATGGAAGATCGTGCGGGTGGGTGCGCGCCTCGCGGCGCGCCAGTGGAGGTCACGGGCCGCGCGGGACTGTAGGGCAAACGCGCGCGGCCGGCACCGTGGGGCGCCGGCCGCGGGACGTGCGACGGGTCAGCGGCGTTCGCGGCGGCCCGGCAGCGGGATCACGACCGCCTCGCGCACCGACTCGCTCGCGAGCAGCGCGTCGGCGGCCGACGTGGCACGCGACTCCGAGCGGAAGATGCCGAGCACGATCCGGTGGAGCCGGCTGCTGCCGTCGGGCGCGGGAACGACCCACGCCTCGATGCCGGTGCGCTCCTGGATGCGGTCGCGCTCCTGCATCGCGCGATCGAAGTCCACGTAGCCGCCCACGTCGATCGTGTAGCGGGAAGCGGCTTCGTGCGCCGCGGGCGCGGGAGCCGCGACCGGCGCCGGCTGCGTTTCGGCGGGCTTCGCGGGTGCGCCCGACGGCGCGTGGCGCTTCACGACGCGGACTTCGGGCGCCTGCGTCCCGGCGGCCGCGACGGGCGCCTTCGCATCCTTCGCCGGCGCGCCCGCCGCCGTCGCCGCGGGGCGATGCGCGAGGCCGGTGAGGTGCACGGCGAGCAGGACCACGGTCACGGTGACCAGGGCCGCGAGCGCCGGGGCGACGACGTCGCGCATGCGCCGCTTCGGGCGCGTGCGCACGGGCGCGTTCGCCGCGAGCGCGCTCGCCCACGAGGGCGTCGCGCCCGCGCCGTCGGGGGCCTGCGAGCCGTCGCCCGGTCCCGGCGCGCCTGCCAAAACCGGCCGTGCGCGCACGGAGAGCTGCAGCGGACCGCGGTCGCCGACGAAGCGCGCCACCCATTCGCGCGCATCGTGCGTGGCGGGAATCGCGTGCGGTGCGTCGTCGGTCGCGCCGCGTGCGGCGCGGTCGGCCAGCGCGGCGGCCGGAGGCGCCGGCATGGGCGCGGGCTTCGCCGACGGCGCGGGCCTGGAGGGTGGCGTGACCTTCGTGCGCTCGTGGGCGGCCGTGGCCGGCGGCGGGGCGGCGGCAGCCGCTTCGGCCGCCGGTGCGGACCTGG